>CAXRJY010000122.1:0-2603 GCA_964230915.1 Candidatus Poseidoniaceae archaeon
GAGATGATGACATCTTCTTTGCCCTTCACCAGTGTTGGAATCAATCCTACATTTGCGGTATACCCAGCAGAATAGATCAAGGCGGCTTCAACTCCCTTGAAGTTGGCAACAGTCTGCTCAGCCTGAAGGTGCATCTCCATCGTTCCTGCAATTGCTCGAACTGAGCCCGAACCAGCTCCGAATTCTTTGGTTGCATCAATCATCGCTGCAACAACTCTTGGATGAGTGGTCAGGTTGAGGTAGTTGTTTGCAGATAGCATGATCATCGCTTCACCATCCATTCTACAACGTGGTGTACTCGCACTTTCGAGTGTAGGTGGATCCCATTGCAGGTTCTGGGCACTGAGTTCCCTGAATCTCTCATCCATCCATGATGTATCGCCGGGCATGAAGGTCTCAGGCTGTTGCAGTTGATGGCAATTGTGCTTTCGCAACACCTATTCGCTATGGCCACTTCTTCCCCATATGGGTGAGCGCTCGGTCAAGGCGACTCTTCTCGGCATCGCTCAAGATGCAGGTCGGCCACAGGCTGGATGTGTTCGCCCATGTTGTATTGACACACATCTAGACCCAACTTTGGTTCGCCACCCTGTCAGTTTAGGAGTGGTGGGTGCTGATCATTCCACCCATCTTTTTGAGGCGACTCGAGCTTTGGCATGGCAATTCGAATGTTGGCATGGTGCAGACCCAGAGGATGGTCCACTTGATTCTCTGTGGATCACTCATGCGCATCTTGGCCATGTAGATGGACTCGGTCTTTTTGGGAGAGAGGCCATCGCCGCATCTGGTCTCCCTCTCAATTGTAGTCATGCCTTTGCTAACTTGATGAAGCAAACTCCAGCGTGGGCATTGATGCTTGAACAAGGCGTACTTTCACCTTCTCCATTTGAGTCAGGAAAGTCCATTGCTCCGACAGAGAAATGTGGATTCACGGTCACACCGTTGGAAGTTCCACACCGAGCAGAATTATCAGATATGCACGCGATGCAGATTTCTGGCCCTCAAAACACATTGTTGTTCTTGCCTGATCATGATTCATGGTCACAGACTCTCGAATCGATGGGGGCGAGTGATATTCGAACGTGGTTACAGTCTTTGGAAATTGATATTATCCTTCTCGATGGAACTTTTTGGTCTGCGGATGAACTGCTTCATCGCAATCAAGGTACGGTTCCTCATCCTCCTGTAAGGGAGACAATTGAGGCACTGGGAATCAGGCAAGAAGGAGATCCGCGAGTGGTATTCATTCATTTGAACCACACCAACCCATTACACGATTCCACTTCACCTGAAGCAAGGATGGTAGAGCAAATGGGTTGGGAAATCGGTTTTGAGGGCATGACTTTCGAGTTATGATTCAAACATCATGTTCATGTGAAGAACATGGGTCGGCGCATCGTGGCCGCAATGAGGATATGTGGAAAGGTGAGTTCGGGACTAGGACGTGCCCATATTTTCATGGCACAGAGTCACTATCAGGAACAGTTCAAGCGAATATTGGGAAAGACGGCATGGCCGGGAACATTGAACCTCAAAGTTTCAGGTGATGACTTTGTCAACAACATCGCGCTTCGGAATCTTGTCGGTATCGATAGCAAAGATGCTGATGAGGAATTGAGGAATGCTGCTGAACATGTCGAGATATCATCACTCGAACCGATCAGGGTTGAAGGATTTCTCAGAGATGGAGTTTCATTCGGTGGAGCTACTGCATTTCTGGCTGAGATTCATACTCCCGAGATAGTTCAATGTGCTGTTCTGATTCCTGATTTGACCAGGCATGTCGATGTTGTCGAGGTAATTTCAGAAGTGTTTCTACGAGAGAAATTGGATGTCTTGGATGGGGATGAGTTAACAGTCATCATCGATTCATGATTGAATCCCATTGAGCATAGCAAATCTGTTTCTGTTCCAGTTTTGCTGCTTCAGTCCAGAGTTGAAATCTTCTATGATTCATCGCCTTCTCAGGGGGGTTAGATAGAATGGATATCGATTGAGAAATACGAGACTTTTGAACCAGATCAATATCTTGATGTTCAACCTCCCACAGTATCAACCAGTCGGCTGGAACAAGCCCAAGATCCTTTGTTTCGAGAGGATTGTTGAGAGCATTTCTTACTTCTTCAATATCCATTGTTCCTTTAGCCAAGCCGGTCAAAGCAGCGGCAATTCTGCGCACCATGTTCCAAAGAAATGCTCTACCCCGAATCTCAAAGCCAATGATTCGCCCATCGCTCTCACTTTTCCATGCCTTCAATTCTAGCACTTCACGTACCGTATCGGGAACATTATCGGTGCGGCAGAAGTTTCTGAAATCATGTTTGCCAACAAAAATATTCAACCATTTCTGGAATACGTCCTCCTCGACTTCCCGCCAATCATCCAATCCTTCGAGTCTGTATCTATATGACCTGCTTTCCGCTCTTCTTGGGCTCCAGTTCTCGGATGCCTTATCTGCAGCCCAAACCACAATATCTCCATCCAACTGGTCGTTTACAGCGTTGATGAAACCTCTTTCATTCATGCCGTCCCAGTATTCACTAGAGATGTTGATTGCCGCGACATTCATTCTGACATGTACTCCAGCGTCGGTTCTACTTGCT
>CAXRJY010000123.1:0-4161 GCA_964230915.1 Candidatus Poseidoniaceae archaeon
CAGACACTCCTTCCAAAGAAGCCCTGATCCACTTACTCCCGACTCCATATGGTATCCACATTGCTGGTGTACCATTCACAATCGTACCATTTTGCATCGACCATGCTGATTCTGGTAACTCAACTGTCAATTCATTACCCCTTACATCGACTCTAGTAGTATTCAACAACACCACTTCATCTGCCGTGATGGTACTGTTGCTGACATCTATTCGAAGGTGATCTATCACTCCATAATCAACTGTGATGCTGGAAGATGCAGAAGCACCACTAGCGCTTGAAAGATTCACGAACCATGTGCCCACCTTATCGGCTGAATAGATTCCACTCGGAGTCATGTTTCCATCCTCCACCTCCCATGAAAGAACTCCTGCCTCAGCAATATCCAACAAATTCTTCTTTGCATCTCGGAGAATGAAAGTGAATTGGCAATCCTCTCCCGCATTGATGACACTAGAACAGGGCGTGACGTCAAAATACGAGGGAAGTCCAGTGTCCACTGTAATGATGACATCGATATCGACATTGTTCCACGATACAGTCGCAGTTTGAATTCCAGAGTTATACGGCTCGAAAGTATACGCCTCATTGTATTCAGGAGGGACACTTCTGAGGGAAAGAGTGCCATTAGACACCGACCAAGTCAGTATCTCGCCAGAGACCTTGTTTCCATGTTGATCGACAACTGATGCCATCAAGTCTAGTGAATCATCAGTGGTGATGTGTGTCGATGATGACCATACACTATGCGATACTGCATCCCCTGGATTCACGGTTATCTGGATGGTATCGCAAATTGCACCAAAACAAGCGCTGATATTCCATGTTCCAACAGTATGAGGCGTAAACACTCCATTACTGCTCATCGAGCCATTCTCTGAGGACCACTCTACACTTTGGCTGAGAAGTCCACCTGCTGAATCATAGAGAGTATGAGTGAAAGGAACATCGGTATCAGCATCAGTACTGATTCCAGTTCCAGGATTGATTGTCACGCTGTCAACATTCGTGTAATTGAAAAGAACCAATGGGCGCATTGTTTCGATATATGCTTCACTTGAATATAATTCAGCAAACATTTGTCCCACTCCATTGGTTGTTCCAATCAGGATGAAATGATTTGCAGAAGTCAAGTCAAGACCTGGGTGAGTCAGGTCCAACCATATTTCCTGATCCATGGACATCATTGAAAGAGTGATTGCGTCAAGTGCAGGACCATAATCAACTCCTGCTTGCAATCCAGACATACTCCATGCGTTTCCGGCCGAGGATTGATTCCAATTACTGGCCTGCGGATTGAAAGGATGAGTGAGTAATGGATGGACTGACAAAGTCATACTCATTCCTCCATTCAAGACATTGATGTTTGAAACTATGAAGCGGATACTGGCAGAATGCGCATTCGCATCTGCTGGGATCGGTATGTCAGAGATATCTACAGTGAACAATCCTCTACACTCATCTGTGGACATGACACCAATGCCATTGCCACAACCTTCTCCTACCAAGATATCTTCATCGGGATGGCTATCAGATGGGCTGTGGTTACCAATCCAACCATCTCCAATATCTGGATGGGCAAATTGAGGCACCTCTTGACCATGTCTTAGTTCGTAAGTCCAAGTCAAGTCTCCATTGTCAGAATTATTCACAGGATCTCCGACCGCAAAGGACCAACGGCTGCTCGATGGCCCTGGAATACTACCATTGAGAGCTTGAACCCACCACTCGTAACTCTCGCCAACCTCCAGATCTTCTGACAGAACGTAAGATGAGCCATTGAAACCACTATCCTCCCAACTGCGGTACTTACTGCGTCCAGTATCGTTTGAAATGGTCAAAATGTACCCTGTAGCATCCGAAACGGGGTTCCATTCAAACAGAGGAGATGTTTCAGGAGTCAATGTCCAATTTTCCAACCCATAAACCACCTGACCATCTGATGGAGAAAGCAAGGTAGGTTGAGCAGGTGGAACTGAACCATTGGAATTGTCGACATAATCAAACACCAATTTTGGCCTCAATGAGAGGTTTGAATATTCCGAAGAATAGAATGCCATGGTAGTGGAAGGTGTACCAACAGCCGCCAGCATCAAAGTCAAAGTCCGATTTCCAGAGAGAACATTCGATTGTGCCAGTGAAGTGATATCCCACTCAACCCAATCCTGTGGAGGGAAGACGCCAAGGGTGGACCTGGTTATCTCAGTAGAACTACAGAGTGGTGCTGACGAGAATGACACTGAAGACTGAGAAAATGAGTCACATGCATGAGCGCTGATGGTGATCGGAGTTACTCCTATCGCTTGATATCGATACAATTTGAGCAGAGTTTGAGTTGGAATCATGTTGGGAGGGAAAGACAACTCATTGAGATCAAATTCAATGAGAATTCTTGAGTTTCCGTTACCGCCATGCGACATCCCGAGTGTTAGATTACCTGAAGAACCATGATTTGATGATGTTGAGGAAGAATCGATCCAAGAATCTGGAACCGTTGGGAGACTACCAGAATATCTGAAGACACTATCACGATGCAACGTCACAGTGAAATTTCCAGTACCATCATCTGAACCCTGTGGCGTTGGGACTCTGAAGCTGTTTCCACTTGTCCAGTTTCCGATTCGGTCTCCTTGAAGTGGGCGTACTCTCCAATAGATCCAGTCATCGATTGTCAACGAACCGTTTACTGGAATTGAAAAACTCAGATTTGAAACATCGAAGAACGGAGTCCCATTAGAATTCGGAACACACTCGAGGGAAGAGCAACTGTTGACTTCATCGCCGATGAAACGGTTATTGATAGAATATTGAATCTGCCATTCTGAGACATTTGAATCTGTAGAATTCCATTCAAAAACCAGTGGATCAGGATGTGTAGGCCTCTCGGAACTCAAACCCCAAACCGTCTCTCCATTGGTTGGAGTCTGGCCGCTTAAATCACTTGGAGTCCATCCATTACCAGTTCTCCATGTCAAATTCAATTCCGGGCGATATTCTTGATTGGAATATTCTGAACTTGCGAACTCATGCCACTGTGTATTGGAACCCTCTGCTCGGAAAATGAACCACGCGGTCTGATATCCATACATGTGGCCGAGTTGAGCAGCTTGAGTGATATCCCACGTATACCACCCATCATCAGCCACTTCAATCATGTCGATTGGAAGACCTGCATCAAGAGACCCAAGGCCACCACCTGAATTCCAATTGACACCATTTACTCTTTCAACCCATGTAACATTGTCCTCTTCAAATCCGCTGTACAATACTGAAACTGAAATATCCTGTGAATCGGACTCGCCACCAATCTTGTGTAGAGAAAGAGTAGCATCCACCACTTCGAATGGAGTCTTAATCGCATTACCGCTCAGATTGTACATCAAGACCGTCGTGGCATCGTAATTACTGCCATAAGGGCTGGCCCCTATCACCAAGGTTGAATTTGAGCCATGATTGATTGTCGGATTGTACTGGTCCAGCCATGAATCCTTGAAATAATCAGGTAGTTCATTCTGTGGTAAGAAGCCGCCATCCTGAATGTTTGCGTAAGCATCCGTTGAATTCAGCGCATCTCCTATCCATTTAGGAAGGCAGAAAGAATACTGATCACTGTAATCGCCAAGAACTTCGTCATCGATTGGTTGAACATACCAGATGTAACACTTTCCGTTAGATAGATTGCTGGCAGGGGTGAATTCCAGATTAGTGGTATCAAAACCTGAATCAACTCGAGAATCAAGAGTAACCCAACCTGCTCTTGGATCAAGAGAATCGTGCAACATGAACAATCTCCAGTGGTCTATGGTACTACTATTGGAATGATTCCATGAGAGAGTTGGTGTGCCGGCTGGATACAATCCAACTGTTGTGTTATTCCACAACACTTCACGATTAGGTGCACCTCCGAATCCAGCAACCTCCGCCGTCGCTTGAGAACCAGCAGTCCAAGTCAAATTCAGCCATGGAGGGTCACTTGCCGATTCTGATGAAGACAATTTCACCACGCCTCTATCATCATCGGCCACGATTGCGAATTCAATGTGAGTTGCCCCTGAAGCATGCGCATCCTGTGCAATATCAGTGATGTCAAATTCCATCCATGCGGATGTAGAGATATTCTTTACGATGAAGAATTCATCATCACGGATATCTTCTACCGCCG
>CAXRJY010000124.1:0-4294 GCA_964230915.1 Candidatus Poseidoniaceae archaeon
TCTATCTGTTGCTGCAGGGTGTATTCAACCTCGATCGGATATTCAAAAGAACGTAATAATTTCTGCATTATCTCATCCTGAAGTTCATGCCAGAACACCATCAGATGTTCCTGTGCAGGAGTGAACATGAATACGCAAGCAACTGCGACGACGAGTACAACATTCTTCTTCTTACCCTTGCGACGACGACTCATCTTGGCTTGAGAACGGCGCATCTTGGGAGCCAAGCCATCGCGAGCCCCCGTGGTTGAGCCGCGCATGAATTCTCCGCGCGACCTCTGGACCATTCCTGATGAGCCAGTTGTGACTCGGCCACATGAGTAACATATGACATCTGTAGGAAGCGTGCTGGCCATGCAATATGGACATCTACCCATGCTCTTGTCCCGTACGCGGTGAACCATAACGCTTGCGCGGGCCTTCCCAATGTGGAAATGATTAAGTTGAACGATATAATTGTGGAAAAAATCTCCGCAGGCAATCGAGTAAGCATCTAATTACTCAGACTCTGAAGAAACGGCCGACTCCCATCGCCGCTGTCTCTCCTCATGCACTTCTGCGCGTGTTCCAGATTGGGCCAATACTCTTCGATATCGTCGAAGTGCTTCAGGTGTCAACGAATCGAATAACCATGACTTTTCAGCCCTGGCCCTACCTATCAGCAATGGAGGTATCAGGAATATCCACCAGATAGGAGCGAGTAATGCGGCCACAAGGAACATTGTTCCAAAGAATCGCCATGCTGTTGCCCAGAACAATGCCAACCATCTCTCGCCGCGTTGTCCGCGAGAGCCCTGGCCACTGCAGATCACCGCTTCCATCTGCGGCATGAAGACAACAAGTATCGCAATGCTGGCCCCAACAGTGAATGTCAATCCATGTATTCGCAACAGTTCAAACCCTAATCTTACAGCAACCATTGCCCCCAACATCAATCCAAGAGCCCAGCCTGTGGTAGGTGCAGATTTGTTGAGACGCACACTCCTTCTACTGAGGAGGAACATCACCACCAGTGAGGTCAAGTTAGCGATGAACAAAGAAACAAGCAGACCTGGCCATGATTCAAGACTGCCGCCGCCACCAATCGCCAGCATCAATGACGGCATGAAAATCATCTCATCTATTGCTAGAGCAAGAAAAGAGCCTAGAATCAGACCGTACAGCATCATTCGCACGGCTGGCTGAATATCATAGAAGCCATGCAAACGGCGCATTCCGCCTTGCCAACCAAGACCCATGCCGAGCAGGCCAACAAGAAGCATCAAGTTGACCTGTGCTAGTTCGTTCACGCCTGCGCGTCAAGTCCATCGTTCAAAAGTCAAACCCGTTGAATGACTTGGTCAGGTTGAAAAGCAAGGTCATGAAGCCACGCCTATGGGCAGACTCTGGTTGTTCGGTGGAAAAGGAGGAGTTGGGAAGACAACTACTTCCGCAGCGACCGCACTTTGGCTGGCTAGAGCAGGTTTCAGAACTCTTGTTGTTTCCAGTGATCCTGCACACAGTACCAGCGACTCATTGGAATACCCGCTGGGTCCTGAACCAACCCCCGTTGCTGATGAAGAGAACCTCTGGGGAATGGAACTTGACCCTGAGAGCACATTGGAGAAGGTTCTGCCTCGATTCAGTGATGCGATGAGTGGCAGCATGGGCAATTCGATGACAGGGATATTCACTGGAATCGATGCTGAGTCAGTGAGAGAAGAGATGAATCAGGTAGAAACATCGCAATTGATGATACCTGGTCTTGATGAAGCATTGGCCTTCGACCAGTTGCTTCGATATGTCGAGGATCCACGCTTTGATATCATCATCTTTGACACTGCGCCTACTGGGCACACTCTACGGTTCCTATCGCTACCCGAGGTTCTCGATACATGGATGGACAGAATTCTCCGCTACTACAGAATGACGGGCGGTATTCGAATGATGATGTTCGGTGCTAAGAAACAGGATGCTATGAGAGATGAATTGGAACGATTCCAACGTCGCGTAGCACATGTGCGGAGAGTCCTGTCCGATTCAGAGTTATCCAATTTCACCTTGGTCACCATTCCTGAACAGATGGCTGTTTCTGAAACGCGCAGAGCTGCTGAAGCACTAGATGAGTACGGAATCACAGTGAATGGGATAATTGCCAATCGCGTGACTCCAGACCTAGACCACCCATTCATCCAATCCAGAAGAACTACGGAACAAGAATATCTTCAAGAATTGAGAGAATTGTTCGGAGGTTTACCCGTCGCTGAAATTCCATTAGGGGAAAGCGATGTGCATGGTCTAGAACAACTATCTCAACTTGCTCAGGAATTGCATGGAGACTGCCCCCCTCTCCCTGAAGGCATGGATGCAGTATCTGTATCAAATGGAATACCTATCAGTCTGCGCAGAGGATTGTTGATCAATCGCTCGGCGGGAAAAATGACCGTCGAAATGTATCTTCCAGCAGCCAATAAGGATGAATTGAATCTCCGTTCAGAAGGCGAGGACCTTTACATTGGAGTAAATGGACGAGAAGCAAGAATCGCCGTTGGCTATGAAGTAAAAGTAAAGGATGCTGAGGCTCGATTCGAAAATGATGTTCTACGACTCACAGTGACTGATGAATCGTTGGATTGAAACGGGACGGTCAATTCGGCTACCCATGGCGCTTGAGGGGTTGGCCAATGGCATCTTCAGAGCGATAGGTCGTCTGAAAGGGCGTCGGCGTCTTGATGAAGAGGAACTCAAAGAAATGTTGCGCAGCCTCAGGCGTGCACTTCAAGAAGCAGATTTCAATGTCAGACAGACCAAGGAAATAACTGACAGGCTTGAGGATCGAATCCGAAATGAAGAGCCCCGTCCAGGTGTTGCGTTACAGACTCACGCAATGAATATCCTGTATACTGAATTGGTTAGACTTCTAGGTCCAGCAAGAGAATTTCGACCGCATGGTGCCACCATCATGATGGTTGGCCTGTATGGTCAAGGTAAAACTACCACGACTGCCAAGTTGGCAGAATGGTATCGTCGACGGCATGGTTTGAGAGTCGCTGTGATTGAAGCGGACGTACACAGACCCGGAGCATATGCGCAATTGCAGCAATTATTGGAAGATACCAATGTCGAAGTCTATGGGGAAGTCGATGAAACGGATGCTGCTGCAATAGTCAAACGTGGAATGGCAAAGCACTCATCAGCAGACGTCATAATCGTCGATACTGCCGGACGCCATCAACTCGACGAAGAACTTGTCACTGAACTGAAAGACATGGCTGAACTGATGAATGCAAGTGAAAGATTTCTCGTTATCGATGCACAGGTAGGTCAGGCTGCAGGCCCAGTTGCAGCATCATTCAACGAACTGGTAGATGTCAATGGTGTAATCGTCAGCAAACTCGACGGTACGGCACGAGGTGGAGGTGCTCTCTCAGCAGTGGCCGCAACTGGTGCTCCCATCATGTATGTTGGAGTGGGAGAAAAGGTTGCTGACCTAGAGAAATTCGAATCTGATCGCTTCATCTCAAGGCTACTGGGAATGGGAGATATTCAAGGTCTCATCGACCTTACTCCTGAAGACCTCGATGAAGAAGAAGCGATGCGCTTGACTGAGCGAATGATGAGTGGCCGTTTCACTCTCAATGACATGTACAAGCAGATGGAGATGATGTCAAAAGTCGGAACCGTTGATCGTTTGCTATCATTTCTTCCCGCCAATATGTTCGGTGGCATGGGGGCGATGGGTAAGGCCCAGAAGGAAGGGATGCAGCAGAATCTAGAGAAATATCGCGTCATTATGGATAGCATGACTAATTTTGAGAAAGATGACCCATTGTGTCTCAAAGCTGAACGTATCAAACGAGTTGCTCATGGATCCGGAGTGAAAGAGAAGGAAGTCAGAGAACTAATTGCTCAATGGAATCGTTCTCGTAAGATGATGAAGGGAATGTCTGGTAATCGACGCCTTTCAAAGCAGATGCGTCAAATGATGAAATCTGGGGATTTCGACGATATGCAGAATCTGGGGGCGTGAGATGCAACGGCGTTTCGCAATGATTGGACATAGAGCCCACTCCAATGGAAAATTGAATCTGAATGACCTGTCTGGCGCCTGTGGCAGGATGGACGTATTGGTTCGGGCAGTAAGTAGTGCATTGTTCCTATCGCATGGGATGAGGGATGATTGTCACATCACTCTGCATCTGATGGGTGGCCCAGGTCCGGCGCGCAGAATCTGGTTCGATTCTAGAAACCTCAAGGGTTTGCACGTGGATGAGCGAGCGATAGCAGGAAGAATCTCAAAACTTCTCGAGGAACC
>CAXRJY010000125.1:0-10953 GCA_964230915.1 Candidatus Poseidoniaceae archaeon
GTAGCACTGCCTTCCATGCTGAGCCAACAATTCCTTCCTTCGACCAGAATCCACCGATGAGAGGAATACCGATGATGGAGGCAGAACCTGCAGCCATTGCAATCGCTGTGATTGGCATCTTTGAAGCCAATCCTCCCATGTTTGTCATATCCTGACAATCGAACTCCTCCTCATCGTCATGGGAATCTCCTGAATGGGACAAGTCATGATGGGCATGATGCATCTCATGGATGACACTGCCACTGGCCATGAACAACATTCCCTTGGCCATAGCGTGATTGAATAGATGGAAGAGCGAAGCGCCGAAGGCGAATACTGCCAACTCCGAATATCCCTTGTTGGCGAACCACAATGCTGCACCCAATCCAGTGAAGATGTAGGCCAATTGACTCATGGTAGAATACGCGAGTACTTTCTTGATGTCATCCTGAACGAATGCAATGGCCGCAGCCATACAAGCGGTTATTCCGCCAATCATCGCTATCAGTATGGCTACATCGGTCAAATCCCCAGCAAGAGCGGGGGCGCTGAAGAAGGGATACATCCTTGCAACCAGATAGAGACCAGCATTGACCATCGTCGCTGCGTGAATCAAAGCGGAGACAGGTGTTGGTCCTTCCATCGCATCTGGTAGCCAGACATGGAGTGGGAATTGTGCAGACTTTCCAACTGCACCGACGAACATCAGCAACAACATCGCCTTGATCAATCCGCCATCGACAAGAGCAATATTGGAATTATCAAAGACCACAGCGAAATCCCAGGAGCCGAAGGCTGCGTGCATGATCAATAGACCAACGAAGAGGAATACATCACCGACTCTAGTGGTGAGGAATGCCTTCTTGGCAGCATAAGCCGCACTCGGTCGCTCGTAGTAGAAACCTATCAAGAGATAAGAACACAATCCCATTATCTCCCAGAAGATGAACAACCAAAGGAAGTTGTCAGCAAGTACCATTCCGAACATTCCAGCACAGAATAGAATGAACTCTGCATAGAATCGATGGTTGCGGTTCTCATTGATTGGGTCAGTATTCATGTATCCAAGACTGAATATTCCAATCAATAGACAAAGGAATGAGGCAACGAACAACAGCATGACTGAAACGTGGTCCAACTGAAGGCCGAAGCCGAAATCCTGTACCTTCATGTCGCCTCCTTCGGTGAACAGACTGTAGGTTATCCAATCGCCAACATCACTGACGAAATCATCTCCACTGCCTTCAGTGAATGCAGCAACATGTCCGACTATCAGCCACATTGAGATGACGAAGACGATGGCAAGTACTCCTACTGCTATCGTTCCACCTTCTTTCCACAAACCCTTCCATTTCTCATTTCCATTGAACAATTTGCCAAGTAGAAGGATGACCGGCAATGCCGCAATAGGCAGTACCGGGATCAGAATTGCGAGTTGACTTGCATCCATATTCTTCACCTCAGTGCTTGAGCAGCTTCACCTCATCGAGTGATATCGTCTCATGTTGGGAATACATTGCAAGGAATATGGCCAATCCAATCGCTACCTCAGCAGCGGCGATAGCAATCGCGAAAACTGTGTAGATCCAGCCAGTTGCATCGCCATGCTGAGCGGCCCCCGCAACGAAGTTCAGATTAACAGCATTGAGAATCAATTCTATGCACATCAGCACGATGATGGCATTCTTTCGAGTGAAGGCACCCCATAGTCCAATACAGAACAGAACGATGCCGAGAGCGGCTACCCAGGATGGGTCAATCATCAGTTCTCACCCCCTTCATTAGACTCCCAGAGGAGATTGACCTTACGCTCATCTCTGACCAGATAGGCTGCACCTACCATTGCCATCGCCAACAAGGCGCCAAGAACCAGCAGACCAACAGCCCAATCGACAAGTAGCCCCTCGGCCAATTGCGAGGTCGTTGGTGCGCTTCCCGGTTCTGAATCCCAGACGCTGTGTTCCAGAACAACGGTCATCAGAATGAGACCCATGAATACGATACCAAGTCTGGTCAGGATACTGAGTAGTTTCATTCAAAATCCTCCTCAAGTATCTGCCGTCTGGTCAACATTATTCCGAACAACACTACCAACATCACGCTGGCCAGATAGACAAGAATCTGAACAACAGCGAGAAATTCAGCCGACATCAGAATGAAGATTCCAGCGACCGCCATGAATGAAAATATCAGATACATCATTGAATGTGCCACTCGCTGTGCATAAACCAAGCCGAATGCCCCTGCAATCGCAATAGCGGCCAACAGGAAGAACACACCTGTTTCGGCTATGGAAGAGGCATCGGTCATTCTCAAGCCTCCGCTTCCTTTGCTGCAGCCCTGGCCTTGGCTTTCTCTCGCTTTTCTTTCTCTTTCTTGGCACGCTTGGCAAGATCTGCATCTACCGCTTCCTGATGTTCGTTCACCAGTACTCTGGTACGGCCTGCATCGAACCACAAATCTTGACGTGAGAAACCTGACATTCCATCATACTCGTTGGTCATGAAGAATGAAGTGAAACTGCAAGCCTCCATGCAAAGGCCGCAGAACATACAACGGCCAATATCGATACGGCCACTCACTATCTGGTCATCTGCAACCAACAAGTCACTGCTCTCAACCATCTCTTCGTATCCATTGTCATTCCAACGTACCTTGGCACTGGAACCACTCAAATCGATGACCTCTGCGAATCTATACTCGCTCTCAGGAGTGTCGTGGGCAGTGACGGTGTCGCGAGTCAGATGTCGCTCCTTGACTCCTTCAATCTCTACAGCAGCCCAGCCGCCGACCTCGAGTTCGCCTCCATATCCGGCATGCTCGCCTTCAGCTCCGTCGAGAACGTCAACTCTCAGTTCTGTGGTCATGTGCAGACAATCATTCGGGCAGATCTTGACGCACAGTTTGCAGGCAGTACAAGTTTCCCAGATTACTCCAATTCTTCCATTGTAGTTACCTGGAACGAAGAGCCACGGCTCCATGTCCTCAAGTCTCTCGTATGGATACATGATAGTGACTGGGCGCCAGATCGTTGGTACCAGATCTGAGGATTCCCTATCGGCGGCATATTCCTGTTTACCCACATTGTTCATCTTACTTCCACGCACACGCGTAAGGCTGTCAGCATCGAGCATCTTCTCGCTCTTGTTGTGATATCCATTTGCGAATCTCTTACCAATGATAGGGAAGGTCCGAAGAGCCGTCTTCAACGTCATCCAGAATGGCTTGATGAAAAGATTCCTGAAATTTGGTTTGGCGTGTTTGTGCATTGGCATTATTACTCCCCCGCTTTGTGCGTTCCCGCAGGTTCCAAAGTATGAGCGTGGAATGGTCTTCCAACCTCTCCTGGTTCTTCATCAATGGAATATATCACGAACAATACTGAGAATACGAATGTGATTATCACTGGAACGACAAGGAACAATCCCAATCCTCCATCCCAAGCAAATCCGCCACGTGCGGTGTCTCTCATGTTTGCAGCATCGAAGACGTAGAGACGTAGTAGGACTGCGATGACCAGTTGTACGATTGACAGTGGAAGCAGATGTCGCCATCCAAACTCAAGAATCTGATCTGTCCTGATTCGTGGAAGTGCAGCCCTGAGCCAAGCAAAGATGACGAATACCGCCCACGCCTTGAGCAAGGTCCAGATGATTCCTGGTATCAGTAGATATGCTGTTCCAAACCATGGAATGCTGCCGATGACACCAGCGAATGGTGCATGCCAGCCTCCAAGGAAGAAGTGGGCAAACAAGAAACAGGCTGCGTATGTGCGCATGTACTCTGCTGCGAACATCAGTCCCCAACGCATTCCCCCGTACTCTGTCCACCATCCTTCAACCAATTCGGCTTCAGCCTCAGGCATATCGAATGGTATGCGCTCAACCTCAGCAACCATTGCAACCAAGAATATCATCGCACCTAGTGGTAACAAGAACAGATTCCACGCACCAGACTGGTGTTGGAATTCAATGACCTCTACCAGATTGAAAGTACCTGTGATGATACAAACTCCAAGAACTGCAATCAACATCGGAATCTCATATGCTGTCAATTGCGCAGCGGAACGGATTCCTCCAAGTAAGGTATACTTGTTGTTGGATGACCATCCTGCAAAGAACACACCAAGAGGGGCGACTCCAAATACAGCCATCATGAACAATATGCTCATCTCTGGATTGATGGCATAGAAATTCTCAGAGAACGGGATGAATCCCAAGATTACCACAGTTGAGGAAATGATGAGGAAAGGTGCAATCTCATAGATCCACTTGTCTGCCTTGCGCGGAACCATATGTTCCTTGGTCATGAACTTCATTCCATCAGCAAGATTCTGAAAGAAACCGGGGAACAAAAACCAGATTCCATGCCATGAACGGTTGTTTACTCTGTCAACAGTGGGGTGCTTATCGTCGCGGTTACCTGCAACCTTGTTGAGGAAACCGACCAATGCTCCAATCGGTCTACCTAAGCCGTAGGGAACCTTCTGCCACCACGGTCCAGCAGTGACTCCACTCTCTCCTACCCAAAGCGAACGCAGAGAAGTGATAGCACCACGTCTGTCCATCAGACGGCCGAGTATCTTCCTCTCCATCCATAGAATGACCAACATCGTATTCATGATGCCGCCAAAGATGAGGCCGCAGAGAATCGACTTCTCGATGAAGAAACCGATGTATTCAGACTCGCCTGGCCATGGCGTCAGATTCATCATCTTCTCACTGAGGAACAACGAGCCCTCGTGGACCCAATCATTGACTCGCATCCAGTCCCCCATGATGATCACCTATCAGTCTCCCCGATACATGGGTCAAAACTGCCCATTATCGCTGGAATATCGGCAATCTTGTAGCCAATCATGGTTTTTGCAACGAAAGGAATCGTGATGAACATCGGTGAACGGATGCTGACTCGATATGGATATTTTCCACGACCTTCTCCTCCGCCTTGCAGATAGAACATGGATTCTCCACGGCTATCCTCGAAGTGGTGATGTCCAGTTGCACCTTCTGGTGCGCGGGAAGGTACCTTGGCGATTATCTTCTCATCCCCACTCTGATAAGTGGTATCTGAACCTCCGGGAATCTTGTCCAAAGCATCGATTATCATTCTGCATGATTCCTCCATCTCAGTCATTCGGACTCGATAGCGGTCATAGCAATCAGCCCCCTTGACCGAACTAGGTTTCTCGACCGATGGGGTCCAGTCAACTTCATCGTAAACCGAATATGGATGCGCCCAGCGAACGTCGTAGTTGACTCCCGCTGCTCGAACATTTGGACCGGTCACTCCGGAATTCACCATGTCCTCGGCCTTTGCATGTCCAACTCCCTGTGTACGCACCAAGAAGATGGTAGACTCATCAAGAAGTAGCTCATACTCCTTCATTCTCTCAAGGAATAGAGCAATCTTTGCACGGGCACGGTCAGCGAACCCTGGTGGGATGTCGCGCTTGATTCCTCCTGGGCGAGGGAAATTGTAGTGCATCCTACTGCCACCAAGTTCCTGCATCAAGTCAAGGAACATCTCACGGTCTCGCAGGCACCAGACGAAGACTGTTAGATTCCCAACGTCCGGGGTGTATGCGCCCAACCACATCAGATGGCTGGCAATGCGCTGCATCTCAACAGCGATGAGACGAACATATTCTGCTCGCTCTGGAACATCAACCTCGAGCAGGTCCTCAACAGCATAGCAATAGGAATGCGCCCAAGTCATTGCACTGGCATAGCACAACCTGTCACAATAGGGAATAATTTGAGTGAAATCACGGCTTTCACAGATCTTCTCTACACCACGATGAATGTACCCTAGTTCTGGTTCTGTATCCACTACTGTTTCACCATCAACCTTGACACGAAGAGTCCACAGCCCGTGAGTCATTGGGTGCTGAGGCCCCATGGTGATCCACATCTGTGCCATTACTTCACCAACCCCGAATCTGTTGGTTTTCGTTCGAAACCTTGTGGATCGTCATACATCTCATTGTAATCGTGATAGCGTAACTTGTGTTGTTTCTGCAGAGGATGGAAACCCAATGGACTGTCGTGCGGATTCAATACCCGCATCATATCCTTGTGTCCCTTGAAATCAATTCCAACAAGGTCCCAGGTCTCCTTCTCGTTCCAATCTGCTCCAACCCAGATCGACTGAACACTGTCAACCGCTGGAGAATCTCCTTTGGCCAATGGAATGAATACTTCAACTTCCAAGGGAATATCCATTCCAGACAAACTTGCTGCATCATGCTCAACACATGTGCCTGGAGTTTGATCCTTGACAGGCATACGCATGAAGTGGTAGGCTACTTCCCATCCTCTCTCATCCGGTCCATCAGGGAAATGTGTACCAGTCACCATCGAACAATGATTGACTCCAAGGTCGAAACGAAGGAACTTGGCAAGTCCCAACCACTGACGGGTGGTAGAGACTATCCTGAGGAATGATGCATGCTTTCCAGTCGTGCGCTCCACGCTGGTTGCTTCGATTCCAGTTCCACCGAATCTATCCATGACTGCAGCAACTGCAGCATCCACAGCAGACTTGTTCTGCGCAGAGGTGACTGCCATTCCCATTCTCAGTCCTCCCCTATGATGATTGGAGCGTCATTTGGCCTCTCTTGGCTTGGAACCGAGCCGATGCGGATGATCTTCTCTCGCAACTTACCGAAACCATCGATCAAGGCTTCTGGACGAGGGGGGCATCCTGGAATGTATACATCGACCGGTATCACCGTATCAACTCCCTCGAGAATGTTGTATGATTGGAAGTATGGGCCGCCTGAAATCGCACACTCACCCATGGCAATGCACCACTTGGGTTCAGGCATCTGTTCCCATAGGCGAACAATTGGGTCGGCGAATTTCTTTGATATCGGACCATTGACCAACATCACGTCACACTGGCGCGGGCTGGAACGGAATATGACTCCAAATCTCTCAGCATCGAACCGTGGCCCACCTGCCGCTGCCATCTCTAGAGCGCAACATTTGATTCCAAGGTGGAGCGGGAACAGGGACTTGCGTTGAGCCCAATTGAAGAAACGGCCCCCAAGAGTGCCGATGAGTTGCTTCATCTTGGTGGCCTTCAATGCTTCATCAGTGACATCGCCGACCATATCTACCAAGGTCCGACTGTTGAAAACAGTGTAATTCTCTCCGCCTTCCATCATATCACCTCAGATGTAAATTCGCCCTCTCTTGCGGAATACATGCCATACTCCCAAAATCATCAGAGCGAGGAATGCGAGTAGAGCCAACAATCCCTCTTCAGCCACAACCATACCTGCACTGCCGGCTCCCTCAGACTCAAAGACCAGCAAGCCTCCTAAGGCCATGAACATGAAAGCAACATCAAAGACGAGGAAGATAATCGCATACCAATAATATTGGAAATGGAACTGGATCATCGCATCTCCAACAGGTTCGCTTCCACATTCATATGTCGATAAACGGCGCGGATAGAGACTGTGGTCGACTTCGTAGCCCTCAAGGAAATACGAACGGGTGATGTTTGGGTTCGATGCATCGGGCATCGGTCTGAAGAAGCGGCTGAGGACAAAAGCGCCCAATGGAAAACCGATTCCAACGATGGTCATCAGTGCAACAGCGAGATATGCGTCCGGAACTGTCGCTTCGGTGGCCATTTCATCACCAGGAGAACTCGAGTCGCTCTCCGAGTGTGTCCACCCAAAGACCGGACATAAGCATAACCATCGGCCCCCCTACGGGGGGCCCATCAATTCAGTCCCTTCGGCGAAGCCAAAGAAGTGCCGCAGCACCAAACATTGCTAGGATGCTCAATGATGTCGTGAAACCAGGAAGCCCAGAGAAAATTCCCTCCTCAACAGGTTCTCCAGAAACTGAAAATTCGATGTTCTTCCTTCCAACAAGACTGGAATCTGTTGGCTCCGCAGAGAATGTGAATTCAAATTCATCAGAGACTTCTGAAGCATGTGGAGGTTTGACATCTATCTCGATGACCACGCTCTCTCCAATATCCAGAGTACAAACCAATGCCCCATCTGTATTCTTGTCACATACTTCTAGGCCTGCAACGAAGACTCCATCGCGCATTATTCCATCCTCTTCTGACAAGCTGATGACCCAGCCTCTGAGGCCTTCACTTGTGAAAATCAGAATGTCGAATTCGGTGTTGCCCTCATTTGTGATAGTCACATCGAAAGTCTTTGACTTAGAATAATCGATGGAGACCTCGGTCTTGCCTTCATGATACATTCCAATCTTCTTGATTGTCGATACCCTTGCAGAAACATCGAGTTCAACTCTGTCGATCATGTTGTTGATACTGTTCACACTAAGGCGCACAATTCCGTTGATGCCATTATCGGCATTGGAAGAAATACTCAACTCTGCATATACCAGTACCTTGTATGATTCTGTTTCATACGAATCCTGTAGGCCATTATCAAAGATGTACTCTACTGCCTTGTCCGTGGCACAGTCGACATTACACAATGGACTCAATTCAAAGACCACGTAGAGGCCTTCACTATCCTTGTAGTATTGACCCGAACTGATGTTTCGGACACCTATTCCTTTCTGCACCTCAATGGAACTCAATAGCATGGCGCCATTCTCATCAGTCAATTTGATGCTTCCAAGGTTGGTCCCAACAAGTTCAGCAGAAATCTCAGCATTATCAGTATAGTTTCCAAGATTCTCAATCCAGAATGGAATGGTTTCAGAACCACCTGGTGCCAATGATATCTGACCGCCTATCTGATCTGCCCACATGAGATCCAATTCCATCCCCATCAAGAATAACTGATTGGATAATATTGCTCGGAACTCCATCTCCGCCTGATTGTCAGGGATGCCATCTCCATCCTCATCTCCAGTATTGGAGTCACCCTTGTTGGTCACCCTTATCGTTAATCGCGTATTGGATAATTCTTCATCGCTATCCTCTATCTTGACTACTAGAATAACGGTCTTGGTTGTACGAGCCGGAATCGAAACTTCGGTCACAGGAGTGCTTTCACCATCCTCCCAAATGAAATGATAATCCCACCCAGGTACCGCTGTTTGGCTGATGACTGAAAATCGGAAATCATCAGCAGTGTTTCCTGTATTTTCAACATCGAATTCAAAGTACACTTCTTCGTTGCTCTTACCGGTCTGATCTTGAGCATTGGTAGTGACCACCATGCCATGTGTGGCAGCAACAGTCACACTGAGTTCAGTGCTGTCATAGGCCACTCCGCCACTGTTTGCAGAAACTGTGATTGGAATCGTTACCACTTCATCAGCCAATGCATCTTCTGGAACCAACACTTCCAAAGAAACACTCTGTTGCTTGCCAGAACTGTGTTTACTGCCCACTGAAACAGAGATTGAACCAGATGCTCCTGCAATCACCACATCATCGCCAAGACGAGCAACCCACCCATCTGGAACTATGACATTGACCTCTATGACATCTTCACCATTTCCTTGATTTGTCACAGTGATGCTGGTACTGTCATTTGCGCCTGGTTCGACATTGGATAACACGCTGGTACTCAGGCTGACGCTGGCACCATGGCTCTGACCCAAGCGAACTGTCAGTACAGATTCACATTTGACACTGTTTCCGTCCTTCCCTGACAAGGTGATGTCGACCTCTGCTCCTGCGCTGAGTGAGTCATCTGGGGTAATGTCGAAATCGAAAGACTTGGTATCATCTGCAGTATCATATGGAAGTGTTCCTGATGATGCACCATCGAAAGCCACTGTCCACCCATTGGGTTTGTCAGTGACAGATGATTGAACACTCCATTGTGTGTTTCCTGTATTCGTATAGGTCACTGTAGAGGATTTAGTCTCCCCTGGATCAATGTTGAGTAGGTTATCAGCGAGTTCAGACGTGCATTCATGTAACTCGGGAATATTCAGATTCACCTCAAGGTCATCACTAGCATTCTGCTGTGGGTCATCTTGAACTTCGGCATGGATGTTCCAACATTGCTTCTTGGCTTGTTGGCCACTAGGAACTGAAACATCAAGATCAACCCATTCTGATGAATCGTTATCAATCTGCAAGGTTGTCTCAGACAGTATTGCCTCAAGTTCCAGAGGGTCGCAACCAGGGCCTTCTCCATCTTCTACCTCTAGATTGATGGTTGCATTCACCCGTCCAGTATTCTTCACCTCAATTTGCCAAGTTATCTGACTTTCACCTTCCCACTCTCGGCTTGTTGGAGTAGTTTCCAGTTCCACGGCCCACATTTCATTTGATTCATCACTATCAACACTGGTTGTCACCGTGACATTCTCTTGGGCTGGAGCACCTGGCTGGTCGGGCGGAGTGACTTGCTCATTGGCAAGAGCAGTGACCGATGTCTCGCAAGATTCGTCAGCACCTTCAGTGACATTGACCCTCAGATTTGTGGTCTCCGATGCACCAGCATCAATAGTGCCTGAAATCTGATCGACTTGACTTGTGAAGCCATTACAACCATCTCCTTGTGATGTAGATAATTGAACCGTGATCGGTTCTGAACCAGAATTCCTCACCGTGATGGTGTATTCTGCAGTTTCACCCTTGGCAACCTCCTGCGCCATCGGATTAGCACTCAAGACAATCGATGCATCTCTTCCACCAACTGCTGCTGCAGGAACTGCAGATAGCAGAATAGATGTCAGCATCAAGAGAACGAGGAATACCGATTCCTTGCCACGGCCTCCATTGTTCATGACTATTCCGAGCCGCGGACCCATAATCAACCTCTCGGACTGTTGATGCCGTAGGCATCAGAAGAGTTTCATGAAAGAATGAATGTTGAACTAAGGGCTTGACAACCTCGACAATTGGTCAAGGCAGAACTACCACAACCGTGCTCATGGCCATGATAACGTGCTCCACAAGCAGGACAAGCGAGGCAAGAAGCGGAATCAATCGATTTCATGCAAGCCCAACACTGAACTGTAGCAGCTCCTTGCTGGACGAAAGCCTCAGCAGGAGGGGCGGCGG
>CAXRJY010000126.1:0-6978 GCA_964230915.1 Candidatus Poseidoniaceae archaeon
TCAACGGGTGATGGAAAGCGCACTCGCTGGTCATTCAAGGATTGGGGAGGAAACAAGAACCTCATTCCAGGAGTTGTTGTAAGAATCGAAGGTGCTTCAGTCAACGAGTACAATGGCGAACTGAGTCTCAATATCAATCAATCAAGCCGCGTTGTGGTGCTCAAGGAGAGCAGCACCCCTCATATCAATACAGATGAACCGATTTCTTTGGAACAAGCCGGCAAGGTAGATGGAAATGTTTCTGTCATAGGTAGGGTGATGTCATTACGAAATGATGTCATTGTCAAGAAAGATGGCAGTGGTAACTTGGATGTGGTGAAAGGAAGATTAGGAGATGAGTCAGGTTCGTTGGGATTCGTCAGTTGGGAACCATTCACCCATGAGCCTGGAACACTTGTCAAGATTGAACGTGCACAGGTTCGTAGATTTCGAGACAATCCTGAACTCAATATTGGCCGTTACACCAAGGTTGAGGTTTACCATGATTCAGGATTCGCTGATATCGAGAGTCTGAAAGATAGCAGCCGAGTTGACATCGCTTCTCTAAGGGATGGTGCAAGAGAAGTTGATATTGTGGTTGAATTGGTGGATTGGAGTTCACGTTCCTACACAAACCGGGATGGTGTAGAAGGCACTATCTGGGAAGGAAATGCGGTCGACCCTACTGGACGATGCAAAGTATCCTCATGGAGTGAGTTACCAATCGACTCAGCAACTCTTCCAAAGTGCTTCACTCTCAGTAAGGTGCGCATCGGCTCCTGGCAGGGAGTGCCTCAGGTAACTATCGATTCTCCTGATCAAATTGAGATTCAAGATAGTACACCATGGGATTCAATCGATCTTGAAAATCATGTAGTCGATGTTGAGTTCAGCGAACTTTCCAGTGGCTCTTCAAGGGCAGGTATCAGGACCACAGCGACTGTGATATCAGTACGAAGTGATAGTGGTATCATTCTCCGTTGTCCATCTTGTCGGCGCGTGATGAAAGAAGGTTCGTGTATTGACCATGGCGCGGTTGAAGGAAACAAGGACCTTCGCTTACGTCTGATTCTCGATGATGGAGTATCAACAGCATCAATGTTCGCCAACAAGGATGCTTCAGAAACATTTCTCGAGAAATCCATCGATGAGATCGATACAGTGATTTCTGACAAAGGGCAGACCGCATTTGTGAGTGAATTGCGTCATTCTTTACTCGGCCGCGGATTGCAGATTGAAGGTAGATGCAATGTCGATGAACAAGGTATGATGATATTTGCAGACCTTCTTGAACTGGTTGAGGTTGATGCAGTTCTGGCAGCAACTGAAGTTCGTACCAAGTGGGGGGTGGTCTGATGCAGGCTAACAATTCACGTCGTAGTCGTAGACAGCCAGCAATTCGTATTCTGGCACAGGAGTTTGGTGAATCAACGATGTCTGAGAGAGGTCCTGGAGAGTTTGATCCAGGTTTCGTGATAACCAAGTTGGGAACTCGAGTCAACCGATTATTGGTTGCAGGTCTACTTGAAGCACTTGAACAGAATGAGACTTCTTCAGGAACCATGTGGAGAGGTCAATTACGAGATGCTTCTGGAGTTCACTATTTTTCAGTAGGACATTTTGATAGTGAAGAAATACAATCCTATGTAGAGGAGCTAGCAGCATTGCATGCTTCCGGAGATCCATTGTTGTTGATGATGGTTGCAAAAGGACGTTGCTACACTACTGACGAAGGCTCAGTGTACACCAGTATGCGACCAGAGGAAATTGCAGTGATAGATCGTGCAAGATATGCCAATTGGTTGGTTGAGGTAAGTGAAGAAACGATGAAGCGCATCACTGACCATGATGCTGCAGCAACTTTAGCACCATCGCGGCAAGCGTATTCTGAAGCAGGTATTGCTGCAAACATGATTGATGGATTATTGACGGCGAGAGAATTCTACGGCGATATTGATGCTGAAGTCTACCGTTTGATGGTCATGCGAGCCTTGGACATCGCTGAAGGTAAGAGGGAAGTCAGCGAATCCTCATGGAATACCAAGCCGATGGCAACCCTTGAACTCGATGAAGTAGCATCGGGGGATGATTCAGCAGGTAGTTCGCAGTCTTTGAACGAGACAGTGGTTTCCATTGTTGAACAACTCGATGACGGAAAGGGTGTGGACCTTGAAACAGTGTTGGCAGCATGTGAGACAAGAGGTTTCGATAGGGAATCTGCAGATACGGCCTTGGACGACCTTGTCAATCAGGGCACATTGACAGAGCCCAAATTTGCTTGGTTCAAGTTATCTTGAGACTTTTCAGGCCCCTATGGGGCCTTGTTTCGTCGTCAATACCTTCAAGGGCGAGTTGAGGGGTGTAAGGTCCGAGGGTGGCACACATATGGCAGCGCAGGACTTCTTCATTCGACCAGCAACGGGCATGACAAGTGATGATTGGATACGCATGGAGGGATGTGATATCAGCATCTCAATAGCGCGTCGAATGACGCGAACAGTGACGCACGGAGGAGAAGGTGACGACCTGATCGATGAGGGTGCAGAGAGCGCAGTCTACACTATCCGAGGAGAAATGGATGCTGAGAGTTATCGAAAGGTCGTTGAAATGTTCCGTTCCGGACAACCATATATCCATGACCCATTTGAAGAAAGAGACGTCAAAGTTGTTTTCAGCAAGTTGGAGTATGATGGTTCCAATGAGCAATTCCTATTCGAGTTGATTGAAGATATTCGTTGAGAGTGATTACAGTGGCAGCACAGGACGAGGACAGAGAACTTCTGTACGTTATCAGGACCATGGAGGTCATGATGGGTTCTGGAATCGGTCTTGAAGGTGCAATCACATCAATTTCGCGAGGGGGATATGGGTGTATCTCTTCGGATTTCCAAAAGGTGATGGTCAATACTCGCAAAGGCAAGGGGCTGGTTGAGGAGTTGCGCCGCATTCAGAAGAAAGCAAAATCCGATGCATACAAGCGTCTTCTCAACACCATGATCGAGAATATCATCTCCAATACTGACATTGTCAAGACCCTGAAGAATCAGGGAGGCCGAGAAGAGGAGAAAAGAACCGAGAAGGTTGAGAAATACATCGAGGAATTGAGTGGTTTGCCAGAGACTTTGCTCTCAATCGGCATGATCTCTCCAATCATCCTAGCAATTCTTGCAATCACGCCTCAAATGATGGCTGGTGCAGGTGACATCATGCCACTCCCAGACGCTGATGCGGTTGGTTCGATAGTCAATGGTGGTTTGTTCGTCACTGTCGTGATGATGGCGATGATAGGCATGAAGGCACATACAAAGGACCCGGGGTTGTGAACTGATGCTATTCTATTTCTTTGAGGTTCTAAATGACCACCCGTTGATGTTATTGTTACTCAATGTTGGCCTTGCAGGACTTGGAGGTGCTTTGCCCCCAATCATCGAGAGGGCTCGCAGAAGAGGTTTGGAGAATTCTCTTCCAGAAGTGCTAGAAGGACTATCGGATAGTATCGGAGCCGGACAGGGTCTACAACAAGCGATCAAGAAAGTCAGTGAAAGTCGTTCGGACCTATTCGGAAAATTGCTGCGAGAAACTTTGGATGTCAGTGCAGTAACTTCCTTTGATGCTGCTTTGGCGGATTTCGCTATGAAGACCCGTTCCAAGCAGATTCAGAGAGTCATAAATCTGCTTTCAACTGCAGAGGAGAATGACGCACCGATTCAAGAGATATTGTTCCGAAGCAGTTTGGAATATGAGAAATTGAATGACTTGGTCAACAAGCGAGAGAACGACCTTTTGGGTCAAGCAATTCTGATTATCATGTTCATCTCAGTTGGTCTGCCTGCATTGATTGCATTCATTGTCGGGCTATTCGCACCAGAATCTTCTGGATATGCAGTGGATGAGGTCAACAGTGCTATGGTACATTTCTTTGGGGCTGCATCGGGGGTTGCGGTGATGGTTTCTGGTCGAATGCTCGGTAGAGCAAGGGATTACTTGTGGTTGGTTCCACTGTGGATGTTCGCATCGATGGCCGTATACAAATTCGGCTACATCATGATAATTTGAAGGAAGTGAAGAAATGTCAGAAGAAATACTAGCGCAATACGGGAATGTGACCATCTATTCAGAATCAAACCATCCAAGTCCGGTGTACCACGTTGAAGGCGACGTACCGCCAAATCCATATGGTAAACTTCAGGCACTTTTCGAAGATGACAATCTGGAAGAAGTGATGTATAACGGTGGAACGCAATGTGTCAAGGTAGCACATCGAGATTTCGATATGTGCAGGACCAACATCTGGATTGAGGATGAAGAAGGTCTCGCTATCTGCAAGAACATTGCATCGTTCACAAACGTGCCACTGGGAGATGGTCCAGGTATGGTCCCCATCTTTGACGGCAGACTTCCAGACGGAAGCCGTGTCAATGGTACAATCCCACCGGTCAGCCCTGATGGGCCTACCCTGACCATTCGTAAATTCATGGAAGACCCATTCACGATGGTCAACCTCATCAAGTTCGGAACGGTCAATCTTCGTCTTGCAGCCATGATGTGGGTTTGGATAGAAGGATTGGACTCCAGACCTGCGAACTTCGTCATTGCAGGCGGAACAGGTTCAGGTAAGACCACGACTCTCAATTGTCTTGGAATGTACATTCCTTGGCACAAGCGTCTACTAACGGTGGAGGATACCGCTGAATTGCAGGTCTACCACGACCACTGGTTGAGAATGGAGACTCGTCAGGAGAGGCCGGATGGAACTCCTGAAGTGAACATGATCGACTGTCTCAAATCGAGTCTACGTATGCGCCCTGACAGAATAATTGTCGGAGAAGTGCGTGGACCTGAGGCAGCAACACTGTTGACGGCGATGAACACAGGTCACGATGGCTCATTCGGAAGCCTGCACGCAAACACTGGTGCAGAGACGGTCACTCGTCTCATCAATCCACCTATGGATGTACCACCAATCATGCTGACAGGTCTCGATCTCATCATTATCCAGGCCAGACTCCATGTCAAGGGTAAGACCGCGAGAAAGATAGTGGAGGTCTCAGAAGTAGCCGGTATGGAAGGGGACAAGCCCAGACTCAATCCAATCTGGAAATATGACCCTGAGGCTGACGAAATCGTTGAGACCGGTATTCCATCAAAGATGAAAGAGACCATCTGTAAAGCAGCGGGAGTCACTCCAGCAACTTTCGAACAACACGTTCAGCAACGCATGGGAATCCTGAACGACCTGTTGAACAGGGACATCACAGACATCGGTACCGTCACACAGGTCATTCAGGGATTCTACTCCTCACGATGATCGACGGTGGCAACATGAGAATAGAGAATTCACAGCATCTTCGTTCGCTCATTCTGGTTCTGTTGATGTTGACCAGTTTTGCTTTACCGATGTCATCTCCTTTTGAGCCGGAGGAAGAACTTCTCGATGAAGAGAACGTGCGTATGCAGACCAATATGGGACCAGAACTTGTTGTAAATGTCGAAAACTCTCTCGGCTTTGGAAGTTCTAACATCGATAGGAACCATGGTTTCGTAGGTGGTCCGAATGGAACAGCATACATTATCGGAGAATTCCAAGGAACCCTGACTTTAGGCTCCTATTCTCTAAGCAGTTCAGGTTCATACTTCGATGGTTATGTTGCCAAGTTGAACAACCAAGGAAACTGGGACTGGGCAGTGAAACTTGGAGGAACCAGCACCGACCGGACATACGGTTTGGCGGTGGATTCCAATGGCAATGCATACGTCACCGGCAATTTCTACGGAACTTGCTACTTCTATGACAAGAGTGGTCAATCCTCTGGCAACCTATCCTCTGCAGGTAGTTCTGACCTTTATGTCGCCAAACTAAAATCGGACGGAAGCGACTGGTTGTGGCAGGCTAAGATTGGCTCAAGCGGTTATAGTGATGGAGGAACTGACATCGTTCTGGATAACTCTGGGAATGCATATGTCTCAGGATATATTGGAGACAATTCCTCGATCATTGACGAAGATGGAGTAACATTTGCTAATGTGAATACGAATGGTGGTAAGGATGCATTTGTCGGCAAGATTGATTCCGACGGATATTGGTGGTGGACACAAACTGGAGGAAGTTCAGACGGTGATGCTGCAGTTCGTTTGGATATTGGAAGCAATGGCGATGTCGTGGTAGGTGGATATTACAGGGGCGAAGCAGATTTTGGTTCAACGACCTTGAGTCACTGGCAGGACAAGGAAGCATTCGTTGCAAAGGTCGATTCCAATGGTTGGATTTTCGCTAAAGGTGGAACTGGGAATGGGGACAATACCGTCAATTCAGTCAAATTCGACAGTTCTGGAGATATCTATTATCTAACTCAATACTCGGATAATCTGTCGATGGGTAGCGGATATTCTTCTGGATTCAACCAAAATACATTGGTTGGAAAAATCTCGGGCACAACCAATCAATTTGTCTGGCAAAATGTCTCTTCAAGCTCTAACGTCTTGAATGGTATCAACATGGCAATTTCACCGGACGGCAACCTGACCGTTGTCGGAGAATATTCTGGCACTGCCAATTTCAATGGACAACAGTTTAGCCGTACCGGGACAAGTGGACAAGATGGATACATCCAAGGTCTCGATACTTCAAATGGCAATCAGAAATATGTCTTCACAATAGGTAGCGGCGGGAACAACAACGACATCATGATCAACGATCTGATGTTTGATTCCAACCCTACAGGAGGGGGAGTTTCCGATGTCGTGGCTTTCAGTGGTTACTTCAAGGGAACCGCCACATTTGGGCCAGGAAATTCTCTGACCTCTTCTGGAAATGAAGATGGCTTCATCGCCAAGGTGAAATTCGCTGAGGAAGGATGCTACATCAACGGACTCGACTACAACAATGCGACTGAATGGGTACATTGTGCTGGTACTTCATCCGGTGAAGTTGTGGTCCACGATTCTGCTGTTGATTCTTCAGGTAATTCATATTACACAGGATTCTTTCAAGAAACAGCC
>CAXRJY010000127.1:0-2622 GCA_964230915.1 Candidatus Poseidoniaceae archaeon
AAAGCATCATCAAGCAAAGCGGGTCTGACGGGGTTCGAACCCGCGGCCACCTGGTTAAGAGCCAGGTGCTCTACCTGACTAAGCTACAGACCCAAACCGGCCGGAGAGTATTCTGTTCAAAGTCTTGGCGGATTGGAAGAGAGCGAATCAAAGGCGACTACCGGCTTTTGAGAAAGTCTTGATTCCACCTTCTGCTGCCATGATCACAAGGTCGCAGATGTCGATGAATAGCCCGACTTCACAAACTCCTGCAATAGACAGTAATGCTGCTTCACTAGCACGTGGATTCTCAATGCTTGCGCCACACTGAAGGTCGAGAATCAGATTTCCATTATCGGTTACGAACGGTCCTCCTTCAACCACCACATCTCCCAAAGTGACATCATCTCCGCCTGAGGCTCTCAAGACTGCTGGACAGGAGAACAGTCTCTCTATCTGCCTTTTACTCTCTTTCCAAGAGAACGGAGTCACTTCTATAGGAAGCGAGAATGCGCCTAGAACTTCCACCTGTTTTCGGTCATCTGCAACCACTATCATTGCAGCAGCGGCTTGCGCCACAATCTTCTCTCGCAGCAATGCTCCGCCTCCTCCTTTGATCAGTTGCAGTTCAGGGTCGAATTCATCGGATCCATCGATGACGATATCGAGCCCATCCAGTGAACCCAGTTCCTGTAGTGGAATGCCTACTTCTTTGGCTAATGTTTCCGTTTCAACAGAGGTTGGAACTCCGACTATATTCAAGCCTTCAGAAACTCTTCGCCCCAATTCAATCACTGTGTATTTGACAGTGGAACCAGTGCCTAATCCTACCTTCATACCATCCTTCACATATGAGGCAGCAGCAATTCCTGCTTCGGCTTTCAGGGCTTCAACGTCGGCCGCCATGACTCTATGGCGGCCCTAGGGGCCGATATTCGTTTCTGAGGCGAATTATTGAAGAAAATGTGCAGTCATGTGACGGAAGTCCCTTAGAACGTTGACGTTATCACGGTATGCCCATGTACCGAAGCAACATACTGGTCCGGCCGATATTTTTGGCTTGGTTGATGATGATGATGAGCATGGCGCCAATGATTGGCTTGGATGCCGCGAATGAAGAGAATGAACTGAAAATGGATACCAAAGGTGAGCAGACACGCTCATTTGCAGACCTTGGATATTCGACAGTCAACATCCCGCAATGGAGTGATGGAATGAGTGACCATTACAAGATTGATGTTGCAGATGGACATACTGTTGATTCGATGACCATGTCGATGGAATCTCAGATATTGCCGCGCTATGAAGAGTTCTCCTGGGAACAAGGAGCGGATTTCAATGACAGTAGAGCAGATTTCGAGAACATTCAGCACAATGATAGTGGAATCAAGGTTCTGCCTCAAGGAGTATTGTTCGATTTTGAGAATGGTACTGGTTCGCAGTGGTCACTCGCCAGCGGTTCTTGGAGCATAGGACAAGATACTGGTCTCTCGGGAGCCAGAGTGACCTCTGGCAGCAATGCACTTTACACATATACGGGTAGTTATCCAAATTACTTGAGCACTACATATTGGGCAACCAGTCCAAGCATCAATTGTTCTCATTGCAGTGGAGGTTGGGAGTTGTCATTCCAGCGTCGGCTTGGTATAGAGTCTTACTATTATGACCATGCCTACATTCAGGTAAAGAATCCAAGCGGGAATTGGGCCAGCCTCTGGTCTCATTCATCTTCAACCATCAATGAAGGTTCATTCAGCAAACAGACCTATACGATTTCATCCTATATCGCTAACAACCCCGATTTCCAGATACGGTTCGGAATTGGTTCAACAGATGGTTCGGTAACCTATACTGGATGGAATATTGATGACGTAATGATTACGCCGACTTCAGGAGTTTCAAATCAGGGCGGGTGGTGGCAATCGCCTTCATTCGGTCACGCAAATAATGCAGATCTCCCGATGGCTCCTGGACCATATGGTCTGATGTCCATGGTCGGAGTATTCCCAACCGGATCAACTACGAATTGGAGTGTTTTGGATTCTGATACAGGAACTCCGATTCCTGGATTCGTTGACAGGAACGAATTGGTGATGGACCTTGGTACAATCGATTGGCTCTTGCATCCAGCCATCAAATTCAAGATCGAGTTGAACGAAGGTTCTGGGGGTTCGCCATGGATAAAATCAATCAACATGATGGGGCGTTGGCGGAGTGAATTCATTCAATATGTGGTCGATGATGGCTGGTATCTCGAGAATTGTAGCTGGATTCAGGCAAGTGGCTCGGGAGAGTTACGAGGAAATTCTGTAGGTAAGGCAGTTCCGCCAGTATTCGACCTCGCTAGACCTACCTCTCGTATCGCCACCGATATCACTTCATCTGGTCCGGTGGAGTTCGGTTTCTACGATTTCGATGGAATATGGAAGCCTCTGCCTAACAAAGGCGTTTCCACCTTGGCGAAACCCATGTCTCATATCCAATTTGAAATACGTTCTCAATCGGGCACATGGAGTATTGATGAGTTCACAATAGACCTCAATGGGGGTGGAATGCCACAGAACCTCTCCATCGACATTGGTCATGATGGATTCAAGGAATGGTCAATCTCTGATTCTGCACTTGGGTGGCTAGGGCACCAAC
>CAXRJY010000128.1:0-3411 GCA_964230915.1 Candidatus Poseidoniaceae archaeon
GGTTGGAAGATATTGAAGAGAGTCAATAACAACAACATCCCAATGCGTCATCCTGATGATGCTACAGATGAACAGGAATCGGAATACGAGGTATTGTTCCATGTTGACACGATTGCTGCTCACAATGGCACGTGGTATGACCCTGTTCCGATGGATGATGGTTTCTGTGCGTCATATGCGATATTGCCAATCGATCGACAGGGAATAGCAGATTGGGGTAATGCCAACATCACTGGTTGGGAAGGTTCTGGTCTTCCGCAGATGGTATGCGGTGATGCGATTCCACCAACTACTGGAGTAACTGGTTTCAGTGGCTCTTCCACGTTTACGAATGATACAAATTGTTTCAACTACTATCATGATTGGGACATGTGTTATGTTGTCAATCTGACTTGGAAATGGCCGGATTCAGAAGTCGCTAAATTCCATCTCTACCGAACTCAGGTCGAGCCAAATGCGACTTTGAATTTGACTTATCTGGAACCTATCGCATCTAATTTGAGCGGTGTTGCCGGTGAAACTGGTTGGTGGAATGAAAGTTCATTTGATGGAATATTGCCTCATCACTCCTACTCTTATTTCCTGACTCCTGTAGATGAGGTCGGAAATGTCAATTTGATTCCAAATGATGTAAGTGGTTCCTACATCAAGGTGAAAGTCTCTGAAAGATTCTGGGAATACAACCAGCACATCATTCCTGAACCTCCACCACCAGAGGAACCGCCATATGGAATAGAGTATCTTGGTGAATTGGAGGATTGGCTGATGGATAGTAGATTCCAAACGATTGGCATTGCAACTCTCGTCGCCTTCTGTATCAATCTCATCGCTTTGCCATTGATTCTCAAGCAAAGGAAGGTCTTGAAACTCAAGATTGCTGGCAAAGAAAAGTGGGATGGCGATGAAGATGATCTTGAGGATGATCTTGCCTCATTCTTCACATGAATACCTGAATCAATAACCGATGATTTGATGTTGACTATTTTGGTCGGCGTGCTGCTGCGGTGATCGCATAGCCTGGCCATTGCGCCGGATTGCTAATCCGGTGGGTCTACCCACGAGGGTTCGAATCCCTCTCACCGCGCTCTTCTATAGCCATGGTTGAGCAGCGACAATGACAATTGAGATGAACATGAAAGCCAGATATTTGAGACTGGACATGAAGGAATGGAATGCCTTTGGTAATCTCTGATTTTCATCAAGTTCTTCATTTGCATCAATAGCAAAAACCGTTGCTGAATACCATAATCCCAACCCCGCAACAACCACAGCATAGGGCCAACCGATTCCATATTCTGACCAAATGATTGGGATTGCAGCAAGTCCAATCAACAATATGCAATAGATCTTCGATTCAAGAAGCGTTCTTTCTGCTCCTTTGGCATCTGGCATCATCGGTACTCCTACCTTGCCATATTCGCCATGTCTGTACAATGCCAAGGCCCAGAAGTGAGGTGGTGTCCATAGAAAGATCAGCAGAAACAGCATCCAAGGTATTGGAGAACCTAGATCGAAGGGGTTGTTTCCAGACAAGGTTCCAGCTGCTGCTGCGGCCCAACCAATCAATGGTGGAGTGGCACCTGCGATTCCTCCAATGACAATGTTCTGTGGGGTTCTACGCTTTAGCCAGATGGTATAGATGAAGACATAGAAGAGTACAGAGAATGCAGTCCAGAAACCGGCTTTCCAATGAACTTGCCACAACGCTGCAGTCCCAAGAATGGCTATGATGATGCCGAATACCAAGGCGTGTCTACCAGAGACCCACCCGCTAGGAACCGGTCGTTTGTTGGTTCTTCTCATTCCTTTGTCAATATCTTCGTCAAACCACATGTTGATTGAATTCGAACCACCTGCTGAAAGAGTCCCGCCAATAACCACCCAGAAGCAAGTTATGAGTGTGTCCAACCAGGTTCTGCCACCTCCGTCAAACACTCCTTTGCGGTCGAGTAGGTCATGGACCAGAATTGCGCATACAGCAGTCACCTGTAATAGAACGATGACTCGTAGTTTCATCAATTTCATCCATATAATGAACAAAGATGGGCGTTCACTGGTTTCAGACATGATATCATTCCTCTTCTGCAATCATCGCAGGTTCCATTATCGCCACTCTGCATATCAGAACAGCGGTCATTATTGTCAGAAATGAAGAAACACCGAAAATCAGATGGAGAAGGGAAAGCAATTCGATGAACCCATCTGCTCCAGCAGTGATGATGTAGATTCCACCGATGAATACGTTGAGCAACCACAGGCCAGTACTTGCTTCAACAAATCGTGTCAGGATTTCTCCTTTGTTTGAAACTCTGACCATTTCTCTTATTCGAACAGAACCCCACATCAAGGACCCTCCAATCACCAATGCCCCTAGTCTGTGCACCATCTGGACGATTTCACCCATCTGCTCAAATTGTGGGAGCCACGAGTCTTGGCATTTAGGCCACCCGCTTGCGAATCCTGTACTGCACCCTTTGTTGTAATCGCCTCCGGAAGTCGAAGCAACCCATGCTCCGAGAATCAGCAGGAACAATACTGAGGCAGCAAGAACCTTGAGTCTTGGTAAGACGCTCAGGGCAAAATCAGTAGTGATGTCGTTGATTCGGTCAATACCACTGGTTCTTGCCCTCCACAACAACCATTGCCAAATGAAAACGGAGATCCAACAGACCGCCAAGGTAAGATGTAATGCGACCGACCAATCGGCATTGTCGAATTTCACAGTGGCATATCCCGCAATTGCTTGGATGATCAATAGTACTCCTCCAGCAAAGGCGATTCCGAGCATATCTTCTCCCAATTCTTCTCTTCTGCCACGAACATGCAACCAGTTCCAGAGAACCGGAATAGCGACAATACCCACCAGCAATCTATGTAACCATTCTGAGAAAATCTGGATGAATGAGTATGTATGTTCACTATCAAGGCCGTGTCGTGAATCAGCCTCGTCGGGGTTTTCTTCCCACCATTGTAATTGTTCTTCAGCAGAGACGAATGGGTGGACTTCACCGAAACATGTAGGCCATTCTGGACAACTTTCTCCGGCATCATTGATACGTACTGAACCGCCAATTATCAGTATCAGCAGACCAGCGAGCATCAGACCTAGGGGTAGACGTGACATCGGGTCAAAGGTTCCGGAACCCCTCATCATCACTTCCTCTGAATCCCCGTTCATCAACATATGCCAGCAACAATGACTCAGTTGACGGGCGATGGGTTCAATAGAGGGTCGCTGGTCGGCGGAAATGCGTTCCTATGAGCGTATGTGAGTATCATGGTTGAGCCAACACGACAGCACACCCGTTTTGAGAGAGCGCGAATCATTGGAGCCAGGGCTCTACAAATTGGAATGGGAGCTCCATTGAATGTTTCAGAAGAAGAGCTTCGAGAGGCATTCAGGGATGAATT
>CAXRJY010000129.1:0-4159 GCA_964230915.1 Candidatus Poseidoniaceae archaeon
TGCCTTCTTACGACCTGCTCGCATAGAATGCGACCGCCTAGAGGAACGTCTCTTTGCCACGTCAATCCCTGAACCCTGACATGCCGGATAGGATATCATTACCAACTTCGGCAATATCCTTGTCTCCATCAACAATTACCAATTTGCCGCGCTCATCGTACCACTTGGCCAATGGTGCGGTCTGAGAATGATATGCATCTAGTCGTGAACGCACCGTTTCTTCATTATCATCGGCACGTCTCTTCAACTGCGTGGATGAACAAGAATCACAGATGCCTTGCTCCGCACTGGGATTGAACGTGTCATGGTAGACAGCACCGCATCCGCCACAGGAATATCGGCCACAGATTCTGTCGACTATCTTTTCATCTGGCACCTCGATGGAAACCACCGCATCAACCTCTTCAATCAATTCCAAGGCCTCTGCCTGTGCTATCGTTCGCGGGAAACCGTCGAACAATACTCCTTCTGATGCATCTTCTTCTTTGACTCTCACTTCAATCAATCCAATGATCACAGAATCGGGAACAAGTAATCCAGCGTCCATGTACTTCTTTGCTTCCAGTCCAAGAGCACTGCCCTCAGCCAATGCAGCACGCAACATGTCTCCAGTAGAGACTTGTGGCAAACCTGTTTCTGCCATGATCAACGCAGCTTGAGTACCCTTACCGGCACCAGGAGGTCCGAACAATACGATACTTGCCATGAGGTTGCGACCTGAGAACCCATGATGAACGATTCGCTGTTCTATCCTTGACGCTTCAACCATTCCATGCCATAATGTTTCCATTGCTCCATGGTCCAACCTGCAGGAAGCCCACCGGGTGGTAATGGAGGAATATCGAAATCAGTTGCAGGTGGGGCAACCGTAGGTGCAACTGCAGGTGCTGCGGGAGTAACTGGAGCAGGAGGCGCAGGTAACGGCGGAAGGCCCTTTGGCAAGACTGGAGGCAAACCTACTGGTAGTCCTCCTGAACTCTTGGATGAACGCTTGGATTTTTTCTCGTGCAATGGTGAGATTCCTACTGGAGGGAGAATGGGTGAAGCCTGTGCAATAGCGGCAGCTACTTCTGCCTCATTGACAGAACCTGAGGCGATTTCATTCGCCTTGTTTCCAATATCAAGAGCCTGAGTTCTCCTATCTCCACTGTCTGGAGCAGCGAATGAACCTGGTGCGATTAGCATCTCACCCTCATCGACTCCGCGATTCACTCGCCGAACTCTGATCCCAACAATAACCAATAGGATGGAAACAATGAGCACGCTGATCCCAACAGTCTTTGTTGACATTCCTGCAAACAACCCACTGGATTCAATGTCTCTTTCTACACTTGCTTGCATTGTTAGTCCATCATCTGAACCAACATGGTGAGTACTATCAACTGGAACCATTACTATTCTAACATCAAGAACCGTACGGTCAGTATCGTCTAACGGACGGAAACTGCATGAAATCTCCTTGCTCTCTCCAGCATCCAGTGTCAAACCATCCTTGTCATCACATTCAATGTCCCAGTTATCTGATGAATTTCCATCGGCCCCTTGTGCAGTTCCAGTCGGAATCCAAGTGCCACCTTTATTCCCAATATTCTTGACGGTCATTTTGATGATTGAATTCTTTCCCACATCGCTTCCCAATAGGTTGTAGTCTTCTTCATGCATTGATGTAACCATGGCAAATGCACTGTCAGCAGCTATCATCGAAACACTGACCGTAGAATCAACCGTCTGATTGGAATGAGAAGCAACGACCCTCAATGTAACAAGCAAACTACCATCCTCTCCACCTTCTGGGGCCATTGCCAAGAAAAAGAATGACATTTCATCGTAACTATCCAGATTCTGAGGAGGGCTGGCGAATCCCATCTCCCAGCCATTGACTGTTGATGAGGACCAAACTAGAGAAAGGAAGGCATTTCCAGTATTTCGCACAGTACAATTCAGGGTTGAACTACTACCGATGGTCGCCTCCATGAATACCAGATTGTCATCTCCTGAATCCGCACCAGTATTAGAGAAACAGTTGAACTCGATTCCAACATCCTTGCGAACCTGTAATGTTGTTGAATTCTTGATGCCGAGATTCTTGTTGGTTCCCTTCATGTAAGTGAAAATCACTAATGCATTCGAATCCCCTTCTTGCGAGGTTCCAGGAACTCCTGCGGCTACGCGGACCGTGGTGTTTGATCCTGCATCCAAAACAATTTCCAACTGATTCGCACTACTCTCATCAGCATGGAAAAGGAAGACTGGCCATGTTGTTGAAGTCGTCTGAATTGAAACTATCAATTCCAACTCAGTATTGCCAATGTTTTCTATCTCCAAAGTATGGTTGTACTGCAACCCTGCATCTACAGAGACCTCTGGTGCCAAAGCAGCAGCACCAACCTGCTCCCCAGAGGGGTTCATCATCAACACATCAAATGAATTCAATGCAGATACTCCGATATCCACTGTTAACGAATAATTCAATGAATCATCATCAACACTGGTCACCCAGCAATCCACAGAGTCACTTGAACCCGCTGCTGGACTGCCAGAATCTGCCTCTGGAATGCGGACTCTAACCTGCATTGGAAGATACTCCAGCAAACCCAAGGGTTCGAAAACCTGACTTGAAGAGGTCCCATCACCGAGTTCAATCTGCCAACGGTTCTCGCTTACACACTCCACTTTGTAGGTGGCCGGATTGTTGCCCATGTTACGCACAGAAACAGAGAAATCTGCCACTTGCCCCGGTTGTGCAGCAAGCCCAGTGGTTCCCGCAATTGCCACATCTACATCATCCACCTCTTCTACTTGCAAAGTCAATCGAATCTTGTGCCTGACCAAGGGCTGCATCTGATATCTGGCCTCGATATCGATGACATAATGTCCAGCATATGCGTATCTTGGAACATCGGCATCAGGATCTGCATCTGTATCCACCAGTTCAATCGTGAATGCTTTCTCATCCCCTTCACTACCTGCCGGAGCCAATTCCAATGGGCTAGTGACGTTCAGACTCCTTGTCCAAACATCTGGAGAGGAAATCAATGATACTCCATTATCTGGATCCAACATCTTGACACTGCCTGCAGAGAGCGTCACCATCTCTGTACCAGTACCTTCGTGTCTAAGTATCACATCGAAACTTACAGTAGAGTCATTTCGGGCATCAAGCATACGAGTCAAGGCAACCTCGGTCTGTTCATTCGTGGTAGGTTCACTTCCATCTTCAAACAACGGAATCAATCTAACTCCAAGTGCAGTGACATTCACAGTGAATTCCTTGACATTGTTATTGAATCCATTATTCTCATCATTTATCTCTGCAACATCATCATCTACATCCAATGTCAATCTCAACAAATGACTACCTGTCGTTGAAAATGTATGATAGATTGACGAAGAAACAACCTCTCCTCCTTGTGTTCCTTGTTTGGTGATCTCAGAAAGAACATCTCCCGAAGTAACGTCCTCGAGTTTGACCTTGTATGAAGAAGCCGCAAGAGGTGCTTGATTTATCCATGAAGTTGTTATTGAGAGCAATTCATTGACCAATGGATCTGTGCTACTTGGAGTGATGCTGTCAGAAAACACTGCAAGATCTGTTGCCGGGTCATGAACACCATCCGCTGTCACAACTATGGCAAAACTTTGCTCCATTCCACCTCGATGCGCTACCTGTACACTCCAAGAACCGGATTGTGAACTGGTGCCCGCTGGTAACTCTATTCTTTCAATCACATTGACACTGTCAGTTACACCGTTTGTTGCCGATACTCCATTGGCGAAATCATTTCCAAACCAAGTCGTTCCATCTGGTGCGGTCAAAATGAGGTCGAGATCATTCACCAATCTAGGTGCAGACTGTGCAGCAGAGGAGGAACCCTCTCTATCTGTCCAAACCAATGTGATCGAGACTCCATGAGAAATATCGAAATCGAAACCATAGATGAAACCGAATCCAGGCCGCAATGAGATATTGGAATCATAGAATGTTTTCAACGCGGTTGTGCCATCCATTGGATACATACTCTCAACCAGATCTATCTGCCCCCATCCTTCCTGCGCATTCGGTATGTCTGCAACTCCAAGGTCCTCCGCTCCGTTGATCAACGTAGCGCGAACCAAGTCCGAAGAAGGTGCATTCACCATCGCTTCAGTCCGCAGAAAT
>CAXRJY010000130.1:0-4736 GCA_964230915.1 Candidatus Poseidoniaceae archaeon
GATGCTGCCGAGCAAGGGCGCATTGAGACGCTACTGGTACTGGAAGGGAATCAGCACCCCGGACTGAAATGTGACCCTTGCAATGCATACATGCGTAAAGCGTGACAAAGTTGTCATGAAGGTGGTGGCTCGGGAAATGATGTGGAGCTGATGAATGAGGCCGTAGAAGCGGCGATTCGGATTTCGGCTCATGTGGAATTCACTGATCATCCATTGGTGAATGACGTGGGTGGGTTGGCGGCGATATTGCGCTGGTAGAGATTTGAACTGGCGCGCAAACAGTTGTGCTGTTGTTTGATGTTCAGTTTGCGCTGAGTTCAGATCCGCCAAGGGGATTGGTGATGCTGGTAGCCCCTGGCGGATTTGAACCGCCGTCGCAAGATCCAGAGTCTCACATGATGGACCGCTACACCAAGGGGCTGACATCCGCCGGTGATGGCATCTGTATTTCAATTCAACCGCATCGCTGCGAAGCGATTCATACCAATCTATGCATGAACCATCGAGAGACACTGGCGACCATCAGGAAGGCGATGAACCAACCAACTGCCAATCTTCCAAGAGCACGTCTTCTACCCTTGACGGCCTCTTCTTCTGCCATGTGTTCGGCCAACGGCCCAATGGGGTCATTGCGGCTCATGTACAGTCGATGAAGCAAACAGGCTTGAAGACCATGGCCGTCTCGAGGTGCCATGAGCGAGGTTCCCGAGGGTATTGTCATCTCTGAAACGGAGCCTATCGATGCTCGACCAAGCGCCTCTTTGATGCTGACAAAAGATGGTGAAAACGGACTTGAGGTATTGCTTGCGCATCGAGTCGACGAATTACCCGCCTTCCCGGGATATTGGGCATTTCCAGGTGGAGGAATCGGTAAGGTCGATAGAGAGGCCGTTGAGAAGATATCCGCACTCTCAGAATTCGAAGATAGCATCGAAGCCGCTTCACATGCTGGAATGCATAGGGAACTGATTGAGGAGATGGGTTTCACCATCCCTTCGGCGGGAACTATAGAACGAGCAGATGCAGAAACCAGAAAAGCGATTCTCGAAGATAAATCTGCGTGGATGAAAGCCGTGGTTGATGACAAGTTACCTTTCTGTGCTGACGCATTGATTGAATTGACTCGAAGAACAACGCCAGAATTTGCGCCAATACGTTTTGAGAACCGTTTCATGTTCATGCATTGCAAAGGTGAGGTTCCAGAACCGGCCTTGGACGGACAGACCGAATTCGATGCCTTCAGATGGGTCGCTCCGGAAGAAGTTCTAGAGGAATGGAAAACACATCAGATCAAAATCCCTCCACCCATAGTTACTATACTGATGGAAGTAGCCGAATTATTACCTACATTTGATGGAGACATCGATGCACTGAGTGCCGACATCTCATCACGAGCCCCAGCGGAACGGACAATTCTTTTTGCTCATGGAGTCGAGTGCATTCCAATTCCTACCGCAACACTTCCACCAGCAACCACCACCAATTCCTACCTTCTTGGAATACCTGGTGGTGAACACATTCTGGTTGACCCTGCGATAAGAAATGAGGAAGGAATGAAAAGGATCACAGCAGCCATTCAAAGGATGGAAGAAAAGGGAGGGAAATTGATTGCCTACCTGTTCACTCATCGCCATTTGGACCATCTTGGTGACCTGACGCTGCTGGAGAAGATTTCAGATGCAGAGATTTGGGCCAGTGCAGAAACAGCAGCAGTATTGGCAGGACGTGTCCGGAGAATTATCATGGATGCTGATTTGATCGTTCTTTCTGGAGGTGAAGGTGCTGTTATGTGGCGCGCTTTAATCACTCCAGGGCACTGCCCCGGACACGTTTGTCTGATCAATGATGCAGGTCTTGTTGCAGGAGACATGATCGCTGGCATGGGAACTATCCTTATTCCTCCAGTTGAAGGAAGAATGGAAGAATATCTGCATCAATTACAACGATTGAAAACTTTGGAACCACACTTGTTATTCCCGTCTCACGGCCCGGTTCTACCATTGCCTCAAACAACATTGAACAACTATATCGAGCATAGAGAAAAGAGGCATGATATTGTTCTTCAGGCTGTGGAGTCCGGCCTTGAAGAACTTGCTGACATTGCAATTCACGCCTATGAAGATACGCCTGCAGCTCATCCGATATTGGCTAGACAGCAGACACTATCACATCTCTTGGCATGGCAAAGAGTGGGTAAGATAACAGCAGAAGACGAACTGTGGAGAATGGCTTGAGGTGAACGAATGCGCGAACAGATGAGTGGTTTCGATCTGCGCAGGATGTCTCTTGAGTTACAGGCTCAAGTAGGTGGCTGGATGAAAAAAGCATACCAGCCACACCATGAACAGGTTGTTCTGAGAATCAATCCAAAGGAAGGTAGTCAACGTGATTTGGTCATCGTTCGTGGTAAGCGCATCTATCTCTCAAGCCGCGACCGTCCCATGCCATCTCAGCCCAGTCCATTCGCAATGTTACTTCGCAAACACCTCGGTAACGCTAGGCTGGAAAAGGTCGAGCAACATGGCTTCGACCGGATTCTCGTACTGAGTTTCGAGTCTCGAGGCGGACCTCGCCACTTGGTCATCGAATGTTTTCGCGATGGAAACATCATTCTGACAGACGAATCCCATACCATCATCCAACCATTGACTCATGCGACCTATGCTGGACGCACACTCAAACGTGGGGAGCCATATCGATTTCCGCCAGAAGCAAATGACCCACACCATCTTGATGAAGAAAAAATGAGTGAACTTCTTGCCAACAGTGAGCGTGAATTGGTACGTACGCTTGCAGGACAAGCCAATCTTGGGAGAGTATATGCTCGGGCTATCTGTGCCGATTCAGGAATTGAAGAAACTGCTGCTGCAAGTGAAGTATCCAAAGATCCGGCCAAGGTTGCAAGAATCTGTGAATCCTTGACGCAGATGTTGAATGAATTATCCAGCAATAATCTCTCATGGCTCATCCTTGAGGAAGGTGGCGAGAAGGAGTATGATGAAATCGATGCAGAGGATTCTGCCAATAGGGACATCTTCCTAGCAGAAAGAGTCGTGGAAGCCACTCCAGTTCTTCTCCCCGAACATCGAGAACTGACAACGATAGAGATGCCATCGATGTCCGCTGCTGCAGATGCATGGAAAGGCTCTCATGATTCAATGGCACTAGCCAGAAGAGAAACAGAACAAACCTCTGCTTCTGTTCGTGGTGGATTGATAGGCACCAAAGTCGAGAGGATGGAACGCCGTCTGGAACAACAAGAGAAAGCGCTTGGGTCATTCGATTCTGAAGTGGAGAGAATGCAGGCTATCGGACATGCCATTACCGATGCTTGGATGCATGTAGATGGCATTCTTGTACAGACTAGAGAAGCGGTTGAACGAATTGGCTGGGACGAAGTATCTGCTCAGTTGGACAAAACGAAGTGGTTGAAGTCATGCAACCCTGCGCGACGAACCTTGGAAATGGTGTTGCCAGATCACATGAACTCTGCAAGGGGCCCTGTTGTCGAGGTATTTCTTGATGATACAGTACATCAAAATGCACAACGTTGGTTCGAGAAAGCGCGAAAACAGAAGGAAAAGAGCGTTGGTGCGAGGAAGGCACTAATCGCTACCCGCAAAGAACTTGAGAAGGCTCGAAAAATGGAGAAGGAAATTCAGGAAGGAGGTAAGGTAGCAGGTACGCGTCGTTCACGCCGATTATGGTTCGAGAATCATCGTTGGACAATCCTCGATGGAAATCACTTGATGGTAGCAGGAAGAGATGCCAAAGGCAATGACATGCTGGTCAAGAAGCATCTACGCAGTGATGATAGATATGTCCACGCTGACCTACACGGAGCAGCCTCAGGAATCATGAAACTGAAAGCTGGTTTCATCAAAGATGAACATCCTCCCTCCAACCTACCTGAAGGTGTTCCAGCGCTCAGACTTGTGGATGACCTTGGCGTAGAGGAGTTCTCTGAGGAAGCGCAGACACAAGCAGCATCATTGGCACTCGCATGGAGTCGTGCATGGAATGCTGGAAGGGCAGGAGGTGCAGTGTTCTGGGTCAAACCGGGTCAAGTCTCAAAGAGTGCTGAGACAGGCGAATTTGTTGGTAAGGGCTCATTCGTCATCAGAGGGAAACGCAACTGGATGAGAGATGTTCCTCTCGAACTGGCTCTGGGATTGGTTTGTATCAATGGAGTGCCATTATTGATGTGTGGGACTGTGAATAGTATATCCGCAATCTGCCAACGATGGGCCATCATCACTCCTGGAAGAGAGAAAAAGGAGAAATTGGCGAATCGAATTGCCAAAGCAACTGGACTTACCACCGACGATATACTGCCTGTCATACCCGGACAATCAGAAATTGCTGAAGACCATGGTCTGATCAAATGAATTGATGTTCATCTCTCGACCAACATGGCAACTGCATTACCACCGCCAAGGCAAAGAGTCACGATTCCGTTCTTCGCATCAGTTCGACGCATTGCGCCGAGCAAGGTGATTAGACAACGAGTTCCACTTGCCCCAAGTGGATGCCCCAATGCAACCGCTCCGCCATGAACGTTGAATCGATCAATTGGGATGTCAATCGCTTTGAAGACCGAACAGGAAGCAGCAGCAAATGCCTCATTGTGTTCGTAGAGATCAACATCCAAGACACCCAGACCATTTCGTTCCAGCAATGTCTCGATTGCGGGAATAGGAGCACTCATCACTCTAGCAGGTGCGACCCCACTAGTC
>CAXRJY010000131.1:0-5064 GCA_964230915.1 Candidatus Poseidoniaceae archaeon
ATGTGGCTACAGCTGAAACTGTTCAAGGCGGTCGCGACCTCTATGATTGGGAAATTGCCGAAAAGAAGCATGAAGATAGACTCGGTAAAATCCCTCGATTTTGAGAGATTACAAACCTATTGTTGCAATCTTGTCGGTAGAATCAACTACCGCAACTAAAACAATCATCAGGGCTGTCAAGGCTCCAGGCGATGGCCTCCAAGGAAGTTGGATCAAGAAACTGTTCTTCTGATTCCTCAGCCCTCTCAGCCAATCCTGAAATCGTCTCATCTTCCTTTTCTTCAGCATCCACAGTGAACTGAATCGCATCTGCTGCGGCCTTTGTTCGCAAGTAGTACATTCCAGTCTTGAGTCCACTCTTCCAACCATGGAAATGCATCGAAGTAACCTTGGCTGGATTAGCATCCATCATATGGATGTTGAGACTTTGGCTCTGGTCGATGTAAGGTCCGCGTTCAGCGGACATGTCGATGATGATACGCTGCTTTATCTCCCAAGTGGTCTTGTACAATTCACGTATATCCAATGGAATCTCCTCGATTCCTTGAACGCTTCCTTTGTTCACTAGAATCTTGTTCTTCAAATCCATGCTCCAGACACCAGCCTTGATCAAATCCTTGACCAGATGCTTATTGACGACAATGAATTCACCAGAAAGAGTGCGGCGCACATAGAGATTGGAAGTGAAAGCCTCAAAGCACTCATTGTTTCCAAGTATCTGACTGGTTGATGCAGTTGGCATTGGAGCCAACAACAATGAATTTCTCATTCCGTGCTCAGCAATCTCTGCTTTGAGAGCATCCCAATCCCAAAGTCCGGAATCAGGAGTCACTCCCCAAAGATCGAATTGCAATAGACCCTTGCTGGCAGGTGAGCCATCATAGGTCTCATAGGTTCCATCCACTATTGCTTCATCCTTGGAAGCGGTACATGCTGCGAAATAAATGGTCTCAAAGATATCTTTGTTCAAACGCCTGGCTTCATCGCTCTCGAAATCGAGTTTCATCATAGCGAATGTATCTGCAAGACCCTGCACTCCTAAACCAATAGGCCGATGGCGGAAATTAGAACGGCGTGCTTCATCAACAGGATAGTAGTTGACATCGATTACGCGATTCAGATTACCTGTGGCATGATAGGTCACATCATACAACTTCTGGAAATCGAATGTTCCATTTTCAGTAACGAATCTAGAAAGTGCAATACTGGCCAGATTGCAGACCGCTACTTCGTCTGGAGCAGTGTACTCAATGATCTCGGTGCATAGGTTGGAAGAACGGATAGTACCGAGGTTCTTCTGATTTGATTTCGCATTTGCAGCATCCTTGTACAACATGTATGGCGTACCTGTCTCAATTTGAGACTGAACCACATGATCCCACAGTTCTCTGGCCCTGATGGTTCGGCGCGCCTTGCCTTCACTCTCATACTTAGCATAGAGAGCGCGGAATTCGTCGCCGTGTACATCTTGTAAACCAGGACATTCATTCGGACAGAAAAGGCTCCAATCAACATCAGCTTCAACTCTCTCCATGAACAGGTCTGGAGTCCATAATGCATAGAACAGGTCTCTCGCCCTCATCTCTTCCTTACCGTGATTCTTTCGCAGATCAAGGAACTCAAAGATATCAGGGTGCCACGGTTCTAAATATACTGCAATGGAACCTTTGCGCTTACCTCCGCCTTGGTCCACATAGCGAGCGGTGTCGTTGAAGACTCTGAGCATGGGCACCAATCCATTGCTTGTACCATTTGTCCCCTTGATGTAAGAGCCCTTGGAACGAATGTGGTGTACTGAAATTCCAATTCCACCAGCAGACTTGGATATCATCGCACATTGCTTGAGTGTATCATAGATACCATGTAGAGAATCATCCTGCATCGTCAACAGGAAGCAACTTGACATCTGTGGCATCGGAGTACCTGAATTGAAGAGAGTCGGTGTTGCATGAGTGAACCATCCTTCAGACATCAGGTCATATGTCTCCAATGCTCTAGGGATATTTTCCTTGTGTATTCCAACCGCTACTCGCATCAACATCTGCTGAGGGCGTTCAGAAATCTCTCCATGCATCCTCAGAAGATATGAGCGTTCAAGAGTCTTGAATCCGAAGTAGTCGTAATTGTTGTCTCGCTGATAATTGATATATTCATCTAGAACAGCAGCGTTTTCTTGAACGATATCATTGACATCCTTGGATATCAACGGAGCGTGTAAACCCGACTCAGGATCGATGTAGGAATGCAATTCAGCAATGTTCTGAGAAAAGGAGTCATTGGTTGAACGATGAAGGTCATCAATAGCGATGCGCGCCGCAAGGATACTGTAATCGGGGTGGTTGCTGACAAGGCTAGCAGCAGTTTCTGCAGCGAGTTGGTCCAACTCTCTGGTAGTTACTCCATCATAGAGCCCTTCAATAACCAATTTTGAAACAAGTCCAGGGTCAACCCAATTCATATCCAAGTCGCTTGAAAGTCTCTCCAACTTCTCCAAAATGGCGTCAAAACGGACTGCTTCTTTCTCTCCTTTACGATTGACTACTTTCAGACCCATACTATTCACCTTCCTTCGTTCTGCACAACACCTTTCTCCGTACGCGTACGGTTTAGAAGTCTTCCTCCATTGAGAACCTCGTCTGTACCGATCCGAGTGAGGTTCCTTGGGTCATCACACCCGCTTTCTGATATTCCGCCACCCGCTTCTCAAAGAAATTCGTCTTGCCCTGCATAGAGATCATCTCCATCCACGGGAACGGATTCTCAGCATCGTAAATCTTGGAACAACCGAGCGAAATTGCAAGTCTGTCTGCAACGAACTCGATGTATTCGCACATCTGTTCTCCATTCATTCCAATCAATTTGACTGGTAGAGCAGAAGTCACGAACTCCTTCTCGATTTCCACGGCTTCTGAAATGATGTAGCGTATCCTGTTCTCACCAGCCTTCTTCTCCAACTTGGAATGTAAGAGACAGGCGAAGTCACAATGAAGACCTTCATCTCTTGAAATCAATTCATTCGAGAAAGTCAAACCCTGCATAAGGTTACGTTTCTTGAGCCAGAACAGCGCACAGAAGGAGCCTGAGAAGAATATCCCTTCAACTGCAGCGAAGGCAACCAGTCGTTCGGCGAAGTTTCCTTTCTTGCGAGACAACCAACGCAGTGCCCATTCTGCCTTCTTCATGACGGTTGGAACTGTCTCTATGGCCTTGAAGAGATGATTCTTCTCATCAGGGTCTGAGATATAGGTATCTATGAGCAAGGAGTAAGTCTCTGCATGGATGTTCTCCATCATGATTTGGAAGCCGTAGAATGCACGTGCCTCAGGCCATTGAACTTCGTCAGCAAAGTTGGTCACTAGATTCTCATTGACAATTCCATCACTGGCAGCAAAGAATGCTAAAACGTGTTTCAGAAAATGCTTCTCATCGTCAGTGAGAGCAGCCCAGTCCTTCAGGTCCTGAGCGAGATCTATCTCTTCAGCAGTCCAGAAACTGGCTTGCTCCATCTTGTACATCTCCCAGATGTCAGCGTGCTTGATAGGGAACAGAACGAAACGATCCATATTCTCTCTCAACATGGGTTCAACGAACTCTTAACTGAGATCTATCTCCTGTCCTTCTCTACTCTCTCCTGATTGCAACATCAACACCCCCTCTCCTTGGCCACTCACCACGCGCTAGAGTCCGTAACGCCTTCTAGTGGGGTAATAGTCATTATTACTGAATCTGCACTTTCAATCCTCATTTCACCAAGTATCGATAGGCCTGAGAAATGCTCCATCAAGGCAATCAATGAAGACTTCCCCCCTCTGCCCGTACAATATGGGAGATAATCCACTGACCATCAGGTTCACTCGCCTTGACCCTGCCGCAGCACCACCGAGCCGCGCTACGAGTTCTTCAGCAGGTTGGGACCTTCGATGTCTTGAGGAGACGATTATCAAGAAAGGACAGAGTTCGCGCATTCGCACAGGTATAGTGGTTGCAATTCCCCAAGGTTGGGAAGGGCAGATTCGTTCACGTTCAAGCCTTGGTGCAAAAGGTATGATCATGCCAAATGGAGTTGGAACCATCGATTCTGACTACAGGGGTGAACTGATGGTGCTTGCAACCTGGATAGGCGAGGGAGACGAGTTCCGCTTGAGCAAAGGAGAAAGATGTGCACAACTGTTGTTGGCTAGAGTTCCTGAAGTGGTGTTCGAAGAAATGGATAACGTTGAGGAACTCGGTCAGACTGAGAGAGGCAGCGGTGGATTCGGCTCATCAGGAAGATTCTGAGGTAATAGCATGGAATTCCGCCTTCTCGGTTGCATCGAACATTCAGTTGCCGATACGATGATGCGAGAACTACAACAGCAGAGAGTGGATGATGAATCAGGAGATATCATCCTGATACTGGAACATCCAGAGGTTGTCACAATTGGACCAAGAGCGCGTAAAGAAGGAGTTACAATACCCAGCGATTATGCTAGTAACGATGTCGATAGAGGCGGAGGAATCACTTGGCATGGACCCGGACAGATTGTCGTCTATCCAATAATCCGATGGCGGCAGGATGATGAGAAGAATGTGGCCCAGATAATCAGTAAGATCGAGGAATGGATAATCACAGCACTAGGACATAGCGGAATCGTTGCAGGACGCGACAAACGAATGCAGGGTGTATGGGTCGAAGGGCACAAAGTCGCGAGCATAGGGCTCTCATTCCTTAGATGGGTCTCACGACATGGATTCACCATCAATCACGATACGCCGCCTGGGCGGGTTGAAGGAATCTCAGGTTGTGGACTTGGTGCGGAAGTAACCACGTCATTGTCACAGCTGGGGCATATGGTCAGCAAGGAGAAACTCATCGAATCATTGATCTCTACATCTGAAGCCTGTTTGAATCGTAATATCTCCTGACAAGTTGGTATATCTTCGCCGGTCGTTCATATACTGGGCCGTATGAAACAGTCTCATGCGAACCGGAAGAACCACCGCTGCAATATTGATGATGAGCCTGATGTTGATTGCCATACCAAGTACTACCGCTGAACAGATAGTGGACAGTACTGAAGACAA
>CAXRJY010000132.1:0-10416 GCA_964230915.1 Candidatus Poseidoniaceae archaeon
ACTCGGACTCTTGCTGAGTTTGCCACTCATCATTGTAGCGCGAATCGTTTTCGGTCCTGGGATGGGACTCTATAAGGAAATGCGTGATGCATTGCCATGGATTCTACTGGTCATCTCCGCATTGCTTCTGATTACAGAGACAACTCGATTGACATGGCCAAAATGGATGCGCGATTTGAGTGGAGGAAAACTAGGAGAAGACTCACGTTTTGCAGGATTCATTGCCGCCACTGGTTTCTTTCTGCTCGCTGGAATGTATGGCTGGGCTGTCTTTGCACTTCCTGCCCGCTCTCCAGTAGGTATGCCAAATGCTAGTCTCTTGCTTCCTTCACTGGCGGGATTGTTCGGGATTGCAAACCTGATTGACATCTATGCCACAACAAGTGAATTACCTCCTCAGAAGGATGATTGGGAATTACCACCTGCTGGCCCATTGATCGTTCCATGTTTCTGGTCTGCAGTCGCAGGGGGTTGCATGGGGGTCCTACCTGGCATGACTGCCGCTCAAGCCACTGTTCTGGTGATGGGTGGAAGAAATGTAGTCGCCAAGGCCCAGGGCAAGGAAGGATATGGTATGGATTTCGAAAATGGAATGCTACCAGTACTTTCACATGAAGAGATTCTCGAAAGAGCACGAAGAGAAGCTGCTGGTGAAGTCATCGAAGACCCACACTCAGAACAGGACCTGGAAATCATCGCTATTCTTTCAGCGGTCAACACTGCAGTCACCGTGATGGTTCTTGGATTCCTATACATCATTGGTCGTTCTCGTTCAGGTGCTACTCTTGCTCTCAAGATGATGTACCCAATCGACAAGTGGGTGGCTAACGAGCCAAGTGCTGATTTCGTAAGACTACTGGCAGTCTGTGTCGCTTCAGGTTTGATTGCCGTTCCATTGATGTTCAAGGTCGGCAAAGGTATTCTCAAACTCCATGAATTGATTCCCCTGCAAACCATGGTACTCTCTGTCATCATCTTCGTAACCATTCTTGTCTATCTCTCCACCGGATGGATTGGAATCGGCGTATTGATTGTAGGTGTAGTCATGGGTTTGATGCCTCCAAGAATGGGGATTCGTAGAAGCCATGGAATGGGAATCATTCTAGTTCCTATCATGATCTATACATTCGCCCAGAAATTCGATACCTTCGGTTTCATCTGAAATAATGCACAGGAATGCTTGATGTCCCTTGACTGCCCCGCAAGGGACGGCGCTCAGCCACCAAGGTGAGAAAATGTTGGCCCGAACCTCGATTTTCCTGACTGTTTTGATGCTCACATCGAGCATGTTGGCAATTATTCCCGGCGAGGAATTGAACACAATGGAAGTAGATTCATCCTCAGCAAGATCACAACCATGCAGTGCTGATATCTGCCTGAATGAAGTAATGCCAAATCCCAACGGGTATGATGATGCTGCATGGCCAGGAGGAGAATGGTTTGAAGTCACCAATATTGGTAGCAGTGACATCTCAATATCTGGTTGGTATGTACAGAACAACAATGGTAAACAATTGACCTTTGACAGCGCTAGTATTGTAGGATACAATTCCAGTGATTCAGCATCTTGGACACTCAGTCCGGGAGACTTCAAAGTGATTGCAAGAAACGCTTCGGCCAACTTCTACATGACCAATACTGGAGATGCACTCAGCCTGTATGATTCCAGCAGTAGTTTCAGCGATGAAGCATCTTGGGGAAGTGTGCAATCAGGAACCTCCTATGTTGAAGACCCTGCAGATGCATATGCAGATTGGGTTTCTTCTGCCAGCCCAACTCCTGGGTCAAGCAACAGTGGGGCTCAACCACCCACATACTATTCCTCAGACCTGTTGATCAGTGAAGTGATGCCAAATCCTTGGCCATCATATGATAATGAATCATGGCCTGGTGGCGAATGGGTAGAAGTATACAACAATGGAAGTACACCATTCGATGTCACGGGTTGGAATCTGACTGATTCTGCTGGAAACGTCATCGCGCTGAATGAAAGCCACATGATTGGTTATGATGCAGCGGATTCCAATACTTGGACTCTAGGCGCCAATGAATACGCACTGGTGGCGGTGAATGCAACAAACGCATATGGCGTACTGAACAACGGACAAGAAGAATTGTTCTTGGAATGGCCCAATGGAACAATCTCTGAGAAGGTATCGTGGTCAAAGGCGCGTTCGGGAATGAGTCTAGTGAAGGATTCCAGTGGGACAATGCAAACCTCAGTTTTCCCGACACCCGGAGAGGAGAATGCTGCTGCCATCGATTCGATCATTGATTCCTCGACAAACAGCCCCATTTCTTTGAACGAGGTACTGCCTAATTCCACGGCTGATGGAAACATCTACGCCGGTGGTGGTGAATGGCTGGAATTATACAACAATGGTTCCATTGATATCGATTTGACAGGTTATACGCTGATAGATGGTATCGGAAACCAGACCGCATTGAATGATTCACTGGTCGATGGAGGCATGACGATAACTGCAGGAGGATATCGATTAGTGGAATTCAGTGGAGGCACTACTCTATGGAATGATTTCAATCATCTATGCCTGAAAGATGATCAGGGCGCAATAATTGATGTTCTGCATTGGGATAGCGACCATGGAGAAAATATCTCGTTGATACGCCAAGAAGATTTCACTGCGCCTTGGGAGCCTGCACCATATGGTACACCTGGAGAAGAGAATCCTGCTACTGGAGTCTCCACTGAAACGCTGGTCGTAATCAATGAAGTGATGCCTAATCCACATGGAAATGATACTGCAACATGGCCCGATGGAGAATGGGTCGAGCTATTGAACATCGGTAATGATACCGTCGACCTTGCAGGTTGGAAACTTCAGGCTGGAGGATACAAGAATTTCGCAATAACTGCTGAAAGAATGTTAGGCAAGGAAAACACTTCACTTGCAGCAGGTGAATTTGCAGTCATCATGTCAAATGGCTCCTCTACATTCTACCTCAGAAACAGCAATGGTGACTCTCTTGCACTTATGGATGAGAATGAATCCTCCTTGCACACCGTGCTATGGACAAACAATGCTACAGAAGGAGAATCCCTGATTGCTCATCCAACCTTGCCCGATTCCGAATGGATTCAATCAATGTGGCCAACACCTGGTGCTCCAAATCCAGAGTTTGGAAACTATAGTGGCCCTACGACTCTGTTATTGAACGAAGTACTCCCGCACTGTTATGACGACAGTGTTGAACCATACGATGACTGGGTCGAGATTCACAATTATGGTAGTGAAGCAGTAAACATCTCTCGATGGTCAATTCTCAGCGGGGATGGAGATTCAGTGCTGATACGCCATGACCGAATATGGAATGTCAGCGAAGAGGAGCCCGATGCAACCATAGTGGAACCGGGAGGCTACATCGTAGTACTTGCACCCACCTGGTTTGTCAGCGGTTACGGAGATAGTATCGAATTGCTGGATCCAAATGGAGATGACAGGCACTCTGTTCAATGGACCGTAACCACTGATTGCCGCACACTCGGTCCGGATCTAGATGATGTATCTGCAGATTGGAGAGCATTGTTGTGGCCTACACCTGGTTCTGAAAATCCCGATCCGGATGACTACGATTTCGATACTGAAGTATTGTTCACCCGCATCATGCCGGATGAGACCTCATACACCAACAGGAACAATGAATTCTTTGAGTTATCCAATCTAGGCGAATCCACTGTTGACCTGAGCAATTTCATCATAAGGCGCACCAAACTAGGCGGGGATACATATGAAGCAAGATTCACCAGCCTGATTCTGAATCAAGGAGATTCTATCGTCATCAGCCCTGATGCAGCCAGCCTAAGACAGGATTCAGGTGTAGAAGCAACTTCTGCAAGTACAGTCATGAATTCCTCTGTTTATCTGACAAACAGTGGGGCTGCCTTGCAATTGATAGCACCTGATGGAAGTGTTCGAGATACGATTGTATATGGTAATGCAGACCCTGTTATCGAAGGCTGGAATGGAGCCGCGATGAGTGAACCCAATGGCTCCAGTTATGGATTGATATACGTCAGAGGAGATGGTTGTAACAATATTCCAGACAGCAACACCAGTGCTGATTGGACCATTCGTTGGAGCCGAATCGGTTCCAGCAACATATGTTCAACTCCAACATTCTCAAGCACTGGCTCGGTGACTCCAACCATCTCACCGAATGGTTCTCTTTCTCAGATACTCGATTGGATAGATTCTGCCCAAGAGAGTCTGCATGTTCACATGTATCAGATAAGTAGTCCCGAGATCTCATTCGCTCTCAGACAAGCAGCCCAAAGTGGTGTCAATGTGACTATCGTTCTTGACGAAGGCGATACTTGGTGGAGTGATTATACTTTGAGAGTCCAGAGAGGATACGCCAGCGACCTGGCAGCATCAGGCGCTGAAGTGTATTGGTTTGGAGAACCTGATTACTCCGATGCTCCATATGGCCCGTATTCCTACCTGCACAGTAAAGTGGCAGTACGAGACGATAGCAGTGTCTGGATAGGTTCTGGAAACTGGGGGCGTTCTACATTACCACTTGATGGCAACTCAGGGAATGTTGATTGGGGAGTCATAATCGATTCAGTCGATGTTGCCTCTCTGGTATTGGAGAGACTTGAATGGGATGAAGATCCTGAGCACCCACACATCAAGGAACATCAGGCTTCATCTTCCACACAAGGTACGCCAAGTGGATGGACCACTCCCGCTCCTGCGGACCAATCGCACTCTCCGCCTGTTTCTCCACTGACCACAACTGGAGATGTAAATGGACGACTACTGACCTGTCCAGATGATTGTATGGATGGCCTGGTATGGTTGATGGACCAAGCGGATGATGAACTCCTCCTTTCACTGCAATATCTCGACATGGATTGGTATTGGGGCTGGGGACCTAGCCCATTGCTTGAGGCTCTCTCAAATGCTGCTCAGCGTGGCGTGAGTATTCGAATGATCATAAACGGCTATTATTATGATGATGAGATTCAAGAAGCGGTCGACGAATTCAACAATGTATGGAATGCGACCAACGGGTGGGATACTGCTGCAGTCATAATGTCTGATTCAGATGATGTTCTCAAAGTCCACAACAAAGGTGTGATTGTCGACGGCGAACTTACTCTTTTCTCATCTGTCAATTGGGGTGCTAATGCAATCATTCGAAACCGTGAGATGGGAGTTGTTATCGATTCAGAAGAAATTGCTTCTTACATGCGTACTCATTGGATGAACGATTGGAACAGACTCAATTCCAGCACTGATACTGATGCCGATGGACTACCTGATTTCTGGGAAGTTGAGTATAATCTCAACCGAACAAATCCCTACTCAAGTTCTGGAGTTCACGGTGAAGAAGGAGATGATTCAGATTTGGATGGACTCTCACACTTTGACGAATTCAAATATGCAGGAAACCCTCATTCAAATGATACAGATGGCGACTGTCTTCCAGACTCATTTGAGATTACTTTGGCTCTAGAACTGTCGCAGGGTGGCTCTCAAGGGGTCATAGATGACAGTATCAGAGAGGCGATGACAGGTACAGATATTGACAAGAATGGAGTGAATGATGGCATTCAGTGGAATTGTGGAGCAAATGCGGCACTAGATTCTGATTACGATGGAGTAGAAGACCAATACGATGATTGTCCAAATACCAACATCGGTTCAGCAGTGGATGGAGATGGATGTTCTGCTGAGCAGAGAACCGTCGATGACCACGATGATGACGGTGTTCTGAATGATGTTGACAATTGTCCTGATACCCCCAACTCTGAGATTGCCATGGGCGTAGGTGGACCAGTAGCCAACGAGAGTTACCGGGGATGTAGTCCTTCACAATTGGATGAGGATAATGATGGGATACTCGATGATTTTGATGATTGCTTTGAAACTCCATCCGATGAGAGTGTGAACATCAATGGGTGCTCGGCTGAACAACTGGCTGAACTGGCCAAATCAAACTCCAATGAAGATGAAGAAGGGATTGCAGGAACCGTGTTCACTGTAGTGATGGTGTTGTCTGGAATCCTGTTAGGAGGGTGGCTGGTGATCAATATGCTACAGGGCAGAGGTAACAAGGATGCCCTGAACAAGGCGATGGCTCTGGAACATGAGATAGTGGATATTGAGCAATTGGCATTACCTGTATTGGATGCTACAGCATCGGTTGGATCTCCTGTACTCGATGGCTCGGCAAGTGCGGAAGTGGAAACTGTTCAATCTCAACCATCGATAGACATGTCACTATTCCCAGGCTGGACTGCGGAAACAGTGCAGACTTACCTCGACCAAGGATGGACTCAGGAACAGTTGAAGGAATGGTACGATAATGCCTCTAACTGATTGCCAAGTTTATTGTGGAGGGCCTCGCCTCATGGCACAGGGAAAGATATGCGGCACAGCGGTAACCCTATCCTGAGTGAAAGAACGTTTCTGGTATCAAGGCCTCAGGGTACGGAATCAATGACCCTTGATGGAGTGATCCATCGCACTGGAATAATGCTGATGGTGGTTTTGTCCTTCTCCGCCCTTTCATGGATAGTCACTTGGGACGAGATCACTAAGATGCAGGCAGGCCATCCAGTTGGTGGGCTTACGATTGGTTTTCTTGTATTGGGAGGGATAGCAGCACTGATCTGTGCGCTGATTCTGAGTTTTGTACGGCCTCGCCATCCTGAACTGCTGATATTCGCTTACAGCGCCTTTGAGGGTCTTTCTCTTGGAGCGTTATCTGCAATGGCGGAAATGTGGTTACCTGGAATCGCCTTGCAGGCACTATTGCTGACAATGGCTACATTCTGCATCATGCTATTCATCTATCGATTCAGGATAATCAAAGTGACTGAACGAATGCGAATCGCAGTTACAGCTGCAATGGGTGCGATTTTCTTGATTTACATGGTTTCGTTCCTATTCTGGATTCTTCCTATTCCGTTCTACATCCCATTCATTCACAGCGCAGGTCCAATAGGAATTGGCTTCTCATTGCTGGTGATTGGGTTAGCGGCATTCACATTACTCTTGGACTTTGATTTCATCGAACGAGGTAGCAAAAGTGGAGCACCGAAACATCTTGAATGGTATGCTGCGTTCGGATTGATTGTTTCCTTGGTATGGTTGTATGTGGAATTCATACGGCTGTTGGCAAAGTTACGTGGTGATTGAATGGGCAACGACAGAAAGAGGATTCCTGTTTGTGATTTTGCAGATTTCCAATCTGGTGATATGGAAAGAAAAGAAAAATTCATTCGAGATATGGGAGATGCACTCAAGGATATTGGATTCTTTGCCCTTGAGAACCATGGGATCCCATTGGAGGAAATTGATTCTGCTTATACAGAGGCCAAGGATTTCTTTACTCTGGACATTCAGACCAAATCATCATTTGAACAAAGAGACATCAACCGACAGCGGGGGTTCACTGGATACGGTGTTGAGCATGCCAAGGGTAATCCTGCACCAGACCTCAAAGAATTCTGGCAGACAGGGAGAGCGTTGGATGCAGAGCATCCCAATTTCGATTCATTTCCAGTTAACATCTGGCCCACTGAATACTGCCCTGGTTTTGAGCAAGTGATTGATGGGTTGTACAGAAAGATGGAACAATTGTCGCACCTTCTCTTATCGGCAGCCTCTGAATATCTGAACAAGGATGCAAAGTGGCTTCCACAACTGGCTGATGATGGCAATACCATTCTGAGATTGATTCATTATCCACCAGTTCCAGAAGATGCAGATCCACAGAGTGTACGAAGTGCGGCACATGAAGACATCAATCTCATCACCCTGTTGGTGGGTGCAACAGCCGATGGGCTGGAGGTAATGGATCATGATGGAAGTTGGATTCAAGTCGAAGCAAATCACAACCATATCATCGTTGATTCTGGCGATATGCTACAGAACCTGACCAATGGCCTGTTCAAGAGCACCACTCATAGAGTGGTGAATCCTGAAAACTCCAGGAATAGACGCTTCTCTATGCCAATGTTTGTTCACCCACGGGATGAAGTGGATTTGACACCGGATGAAGAGTTGGTTTCCATTACCGGAGGAGAGGCACTCTTTGATTCAATAACTGCGGGAGAATATCTGTATCAAAGACTGGTAGAGATAGGTTTGACTTCATGAGTTGATATCTATGAGAATGCCCGATATCATCGCGGTCAAACGTGATGGATTGGTACTGAGTAGCGAAGAGATGGAATTTTTCATCGAAGGTGTTGCATCCGGAAACATTCCTAGCGAGCAGATTGGTGCTTGGCTGATGGCAGTATATCAGAATGGAATGACCATGGAAGAACGTACTGAATTCACGAGATTGATGCGCGACTCTGGAGAAGTCATAGATTGGCAGGAGAACAAGAACCTGTATGTGGACAAACACTCCACTGGTGGAGTTGGAGACAAGATGAGTCTGGTGCTAGCCCCTGCTCTCGCTGCATGTGGACTCAAGGTGCCAATGATTGCAGGTAGGGGACTCGCACACACTGGAGGTACGATAGACAAACTCGAATCCATACCGGGATTCAATACCGATGGTGGCGAAAAGGAAATTCGAGAAACCATCGAAACTGCAGGGTGTTGCATCTATGCACAAAGTCGAAGAATTTCCCCTGCTGATGGAGTTCTCTATGCAATTCGAGATGTGACTGCAACAGTACCTTCCGTGCCATTGATCACAGCATCAATAATCTCCAAGAAATCAGCAGAAGGGGTGGCGAATCTTGTCTTGGATATCAAAGTCGGTTCCGCTGCATTCATGCAGCATCTCGATGAAGCAAGAAAACTGGCCCATTCAATGATTGAAGTAGGGAAAGGGTTGGGGATGCAGGTCAGAGTGTTATTGACCAAAATGGACCTGCCAATTGGAACCCACATCGGAAACTCGCATGAAGTGATTGAGATTCTTCAAATCCTTGATGGAACCGGTTCGTGGGACAGTATCTCACTGATTGCAATTCAAGGAGCCCATCTTCTGCAGATGAGTGGATTGGTGGAGACGATTGAGCAAGGCCAGATGAGAGTCCTTGAAACATTGTCTAATGGTAGTGCTGCCGCTCATTTTCGCCGTATGTGTGCGGCCCAAGGAGTCTCACAACAAGTACTGGATGACCTGCAGGGAAATCTGGATATTGCGCCTTTCTCATTCACTTTGCATTCAGCCATTGATGGTTGGGTCGAGGACATAAACGCGCTCGAATTATCCAAGGTTCTGTGTGAACTAGGAGCAGGTCGTACATCTGCAGCAGATGACGTCGATCACGGAGTCGGAGCAGTCATCAACTCAGAAATTGGAAAGCAAGTGAAAGAAGGCGATTTGATTCTCAGTATCCACCATCGAGAAGAAGAATTGAGTGAACAACAGATGCAACGTTTGGAATCATGTATCAGTATCTCTGAATCGCCAGTCTCCAGTGAAGAGCGGCTCATTGAGGTCATAGAATGACTTGTTGTTCAGCCGTAGTGGTCATAAGGGGATGGCGATTCGGCGACTCGCTGCCGCTTTAGCTTAGTTGGTGGAGCGTGGGACTGTTAATCCCAAGGTCGCCGGTTCGAACCCGGCAAGCGGCGCTCTCAGAAGACATCCTGCCATGCATTTGTTGAAGCAATATTAGCTTCAGTCCTCAAGTTCTGCATCAAGAACCTCAGCCTCTAGAATTACATCATCCTGCTGCTTCAACTGGGCTGCAGCCTCTAGTAGCGAAGTTTTGGCGGAAGTCGCGACCACCGGCGGTGGCTTGAGCTCTCGTCTCGGGGCTGATTCAACAATAGTGGCCTCGACAACTACTGCATCCAGCACCTCTGTTCCGCCACTCTCGACATCATACTGCCTTCGCTCGCGCCAATTGTTCAAAGCCTCCCTCGATTGCTCGTTCATGGCTAGAATGAACACGAGGAACAACATCGCCAATAATGTCGGAAGCCACCAATTTTCTGCCATCCATGCAAACATCCCTGTGAAACCTGATTGCTGTAAATCACCATCATCAGCAGAATCGATATGCTGGAAGAATGTTCGATCCATTGATACTGTTGTAGAAGATGCTCCAGACACTTCCCAATCTCTAGATTGACCTCTATCCATCTCTACCTTGCCCGGAGCCAACCAAACCTCTACATGAATCGAATAAGGAGAACGGGGGCCAGGAGTGCTAGGATTGGGCGTCAGACAGGTCCCTATCGCATTTCCTTGTACATCATATCCCCACCATTCGCCATTTTCCGTACCGCCGATGAATTCGATCTCATCTCCATTGACATCGCCATTCTCGTATGAACCATCGCCATCAGGATCGAGAGCAAGTCTCAGATTTGCACCGGTTGGGCAAAGAATGTTGCTGGAAAGAGGAGTGTATTCCATCGTTGCCACTACTCTTGTGGTGCCTTGGGGAATCCAGATCTCCTTACG
>CAXRJY010000133.1:0-4136 GCA_964230915.1 Candidatus Poseidoniaceae archaeon
CGTCGCAAGCATTCACTACTTCTGAAATATCAGAACGCTTGAATAACTCAAGAATGCTCTTCAGATGAGCCGCATCATTGCGCTTCCCCTTGGGTTGGGTCTTGAATGCCTCAGGAATAATTGGCAGATGATCCATCTTCCAGGTTTTGTACTTCTTATCATATGATTCAGGCTCATTCAACTCCAATAAATGCCCAACGGCCCATGTTACCAACAATCCATTGCCCTCGAAATGAGAACCATTGTTGTTACTCGCTCCAAGAACTCTAGCTAAGTCTGCGGCCACACTTGGCTTTTCGGCGAGTATCAGGGCCACCATGTTTCTGCTTCGCCGCCGCCACGCTACTTAATCCCTCACACCACGTGGATTTCTACAGGTACTATACTAGTACCTGCGGAAAAATGAGAATTCTCATTCCTTGTCAGCCGAGACGTTTCGACGCAGTTTCTCATCCCATGGCTCAAGTGCAGCCGGACCAAGGCAATCTCTGCAACCGGGATATCCTGCAGCAAGGAAATCCTCCGCCAATTCCAGTACTTTGGAAAGTGCTTCAGATGCATCTCCATTGAACCAAACACTCTGAAGAGGAGGTTCTGGACCCGAGAGCCTGCCAATCTCAATCCCGCTGTGGTACAAACTGATGAATTGCAATGAATGGGCCTCCAATTCCGGCAATTCCAATCGCGACGGTATGGCATTTGAAACCTGATTTGGCAACGACGCGCAACTCTCCAACAGATATTCAGGTACTCTGAGAATCACTCCTTCTTCCCGTAAAAGGCGCCGTGTAAACTCACTTAGACTGGGGCGCATGAATCGGCGAGAGAGCGCAACGCTTGAAGGGTGACGGCTGGGCGAGTCAAACAATGGGCCTGTTATGGAACCTGCTGGCGAGACCAGTAATCTCTGTTCAGGATTCGGAAAAAGTGCATTCAAGAACCATGTTCTCACTCAAATCAGCACAGAGGATACCGCCATTGAGATGGGTATTGAAATTGTTTTTCAGAGCGAAGGAAGTGCCTTGTTCGATTTTTGAATGGGATCTCAAGAACCCATTGGGTCTAGCTGCCGGAATGGACAAAAAGGCAGAGAATATCATGGCTTGGGAAAATCTTGGTTTCGGTTTCATCGAAGTGGGAGGCTTCACAGCAAAGCCACAAGATGGGAATGAAAAGCCACGTATGTTCCGAAATTCTGCTCATGGAGCACTGATTAACAGGATGGGTTTCAACAATCCAGGTTCAAAGGTAGCGGCAGAAACACTTGCTGCTGTTCAGGCCAAACGCAAGAATACTGCAATGAAGATTCTCGCTAATCTTGGACGCTCCAAGTCTACACCCAATGCAGATGCAGCAGACGATTATTGTACCAGCCTTGAAAGATTATGGAAATTTGTGGATGGATTCGTCATCAATGTTTCATCACCGAATACACAGGGGCTACGTGAATTACAGGAAGGGGATGCGTTGAAATCGCTCCTTGAGTCATGTATCTCAAAAGAAAAGGAATGTGGAGGAGGGAAACCAGTTTTGGTGAAAATTGCTCCAGACCTGAGTGATGAACAGTTGGATTTGATCATAGACACCGCCAGAGATTCTGGCTGCGCAGGCATAGTAGCGACCAATACAACACTGGAACGCCCACAACCATTGAACAAGAGATCTGCAGCATTCATTTCCCAAAGTGGTGGCTTATCAGGTACTCCGTTGAAACATCGTTCTACTGAGGTCATTAAACACATTTACAACCGTACTGATGGAAAATGGCCAATTATCGGTGTTGGAGGAATCTCAACAGCAGATGATGCGTGGGAGAAGATAACTAATGGTGCTTGCTCGATACAAATATACTCATCATTGGTTTTCAAAGGACCTGGAGTCATCAAAGAAATCGTCAATGGACTGACACGTAAGTTGAAGGAGAATGACCTACAGACACTTGATGAAGCGATTGGACTTGCTCTGAAGGGTGATTGAATTGATGGGAAGAAGAGCGAGATTGTTGGCTGCTGGAGGCATTGCTATGCTGGCACTTTCCGCCACTTTGTTCCTATCAGAACCTACGCCATCCATGGCAGTGGATGAATTGATGGATTCACCTGATTCATTCGACGGGGAGGAGGTAAGCATACGCGGAGTAGTCAAGAATGGCTCATATGATGCAGAGCAATTGGTATTCAGTCTTGAAGGGGCTGAACACATTCTGAACGTGGATGCTGAAAATGCTGCCATACCACAAGCATTCGATGAGGGGTTGACTATTCTCGTTGATGGAATATTACACCAGAAGGGGTCGGAATGGGTGCTGGAAGCCGAACTTCTGACGGTTGGGTGCCCCAGCAAGTATGAGGAATCGAACGCTTGAGTCCTTATCGTAGGGTTGAAATGGAAGAGTCAGCACCCGTTCCATGGGATAGGAGGGGTGGTGACGTGCCCTGTACCGCAAATCGTGACTGGCGGTCTGAACGCTTCTGGGCGGCGCAACCGAACCCAGGGTTTCCTGCGCATGGACGACGATGTCTCGCCCCTGAGTGACTCGGGTTGTCGTGAACCGTTCCCGGAAGGGAACGGGAATCGCATAACCGGGGAATCAGGTCAGGCCGGGAACGGAGCAGCCCTACTCGGGGCCATGGGTGCCTCAGGGATCCGGGACGGAGGAAGTGCGTGGACAATGCCCTGGGAGACGAGCGTCCACCGGAAGCCCTCCCACTCCCTACTACTCATATGTCGAATACGACATCTGCGACCCAACCAGGTCCTATGATGTCGGGTACTCCATCATGGATGGATTCCAGTTGCTCAGCAGGAGCAAGTTCCCTGAACATCAGATCATGTCGGGTGATTGCCTTGATCTCGACTTCCCTCTCCACATCCGAGGCCTCTACCCAGGCAACCTGACAATGCAACTCCTCCTTCAACATGAACGAGATGTCAACGACCCATTCATCCTTGATCTCGGCCCTGTAGAGAACCTCCTCGAGGACCTTGACCAACAATCGATCCCAATCATCCACAGGTAGAATCCATTGGGAATGATGCCAGGGCAGTTCTTGCCCACCATCACTCATGAGAATGGACTGCATTCCCATGACAGCTTCCTCCATCACCTTCAGTGGAGTCGAGGAGAAGGACCTCAATCCGATATCGGCAGTAGTGCCGAATGGCCAGGAACTCATGGATTCACCTCTGGGAGATCTGCATTCCCCAGGCAATCTCATCTAGGCGTGTGCACAGGGACTTCCTGTCAAGTGCATGGTGAGCAACATCCTCTGCCTTGAGGATGCACTCGCAGGCGGCATTCACCAGATTGGTCATGTCTACATGACTCAAACCCAGTACGCTCGCTGCAACCACAGCAACGACTGCTGCATCAATCAGACCAATCTGCTGCCGAGGCTCATGGAGAGTGCAGGACACGTGGATGTGGAATTCCTCGGCCCTGTAGAGGTCGACTCCATTCTGTCCCCCTAGGACAAGAAGTGACTGCCACCCATGCTGTTCAATGAGATCCCAGGCAGCCTTCTCAGCAGAGGTAGAGGAGAGTCTTCGGCGCATCAACTCCAGACCACGCGACTCGAAGATGACCACATCGGCACCAGTGGTACGGTGCAGACCTGTCAACTTGGGGTCAGAGATGACTGGCACTCCTGCTGATTTTGCTGCTTCCAGCATTCTGTCTGCTGTCGCATCATCAACCACGCCCTTGCCATAGTCTGAGATAATCAGGGCATCACTGTCAGACAGAGCAGAGATGGCCTGTTCTGCAATCAAGGAGGCAACATTGGAAGGGACCTGAGCAAGAGATTCCTCATCCAGTCGCAACATCATCTGCTTGTTTTCAATCAGGCTCTCCCTGCTAGCGATCATCCTCGTCTTGACCGTAGTGCGCCAATCCTCCAGAACTGCAATATGATCAGATGAGAGACCTTCCTCCTCCAGAGCCTCGAGAAGATCCTGACCGGCTTCATCATCAGCCACCACACCGTGGAGTTGTACGTCAAACTTGAGAGAATTCAGGCCTCTGGCGACATGGGCTGCAGCGCCTGCACCCTGTTCCCTATGCGTCTCCTTCAGAACCGGAACTGGTGCTCTAGGGTTCAGGTTGTTTGCATAACCATAGATGAATCGATCCAACA
>CAXRJY010000134.1:0-12378 GCA_964230915.1 Candidatus Poseidoniaceae archaeon
TCACTTTGAGCGAAAGCGATTGGAATTAGAACAATTGCAGTTACTGCAAGCCCGGGTTGATTCCAAGAACGGGCCCTCAATAATGCAAGGCCAGCAGCCAAAATTGTGGCAGGACCCCACGAAACCAGCATCACCATCACTATCCACAGACTTCTACCATCTGCTCCTCGGTGATCCTGTAAATCTCGTTCCAACCTCTTTCTTTCAACCATATCGAACAGTAGCAAAACGATAACCAGTACCAACTCTAGAACCAACCAAGGAACTACCCACTCATTCAATACACCATCAAATGGGTCAACCTGTAACGGTGGAGGCACACCACCTGAGAACAACATGGTCGCTAAACGGTCAACAACCAAGCCGTAGAGTATCCATTCCAAGGCTGAAGGAAGGCGAAGGGCCAAGTCCTTTCTACCCTGCAATGAAATCCATGCTAGAGCACATAATGCTAGAGTGAGTATCAGAATGCCGAGTTGTGCATCTGGGTCAACATGCTGTTGAGATACTCTACCTGCAAGATGGACTAGAACAATACTGCCTATTGAAACCGCCACTGGAATTTCAATTCCCATGATATCTGGCATTCTCATCTCGAGATTCTTAGCGCGGTGCTGTGCCAGTAACACCGATGCTACAACAAGCAATGAAGTAAGTAACAACATTGCCTCTCCATTTCCATTGAAATATGCTGACCATGATGCTGATAACGCAATTATGGCTACAAAGACGAGGACGATCGTTGGAGAATAATGAACATCTCCTGCTACCAAGTCCATATCTCCAATACTTCCTGCCCTCTTTCTGCGCTTGGCCTGCTTGGCTGCTTGGTGAATCATTTCCGCATCTATCAAACCCACTTCAGTTTGAGTTTCAGACATCTCGGATACTTCGCTCCCATCTATTCCAATGTCTATCGCTTGACGTCGCTCTTCAGCAACTTGAGATTTTTCCTTGACCTTAGCAAGTGAAGCAAGTCCAATCCTGATTTCTCCCTGCGATATCAACCAGAGTCCGCTGCCAGCAAACATGGCACCAGCCAACAGGAATGCCGAACCATCCTCTTGGTTTGTCCAAATCATAAGTGATAGCAGCATTGCAACGCAAGACAATGACGGGCCCAAGGGCTGTTCGAAACTCGATGCGCGCGGAAGAAATGCTGCTAATGCCAATGCTGCACTGATGACCACTGCCCACAGGGTGAAAGTTGAATCCGGCCAAAACGCACCGGATAATAGATCCAAGGTATCTAAGCCAAGTGATGCCAGAACCAGATGTGCTGTCAAAAATGAAAACATCAAAGTGAGTAACGATTCTGGACGATTCTCAATATCCAAGGCTCCTTCAGGGTCTTTTCTAGATGCGTCCCAAGCCAATGCAATACCAGCAATCACCATTGTTGGAATCCAAGCAAGAGTCAAACCAAATCTCCAATGTGCCCAAATTGTTGCTACTGCCAAAGTGATGAACAAGAAACGGCGTTGATCAACATGTCTACCTGCAGTTTGAACCGAGATATGCATCGCAGCAAGCGATACAACACCAAACACCAGACCCATGGCTGGAAGCCCGTCTGGCCTAGCAACAGCCAACCAGCCAAGTAGGGCAAATAACCAACCCATCGTCCATAATCTCAAGACTCCCGAGTCACGTATTCTGGCCATCGCTTCTGTTCCTGAACCAAAGGCCTTCCCAAGGTCTACACCAGTTTCACCCATGGTCAGATTCACCCCCACCTGCAGCAATCCCATGGCGAACATGAATACGGTCAATATCTCTGGATCGAGAACTATTGGCAGTACATCTGCAGAAACGAACCTGTTCTCGATATCTGTAGCGAACACCAATATCCAGATCCAAGGAGCGAGGACTGCAACCCCTGCAATAGAAGGTGAAGAGCGTTTGACTGCAAAGGCACCAAGAACTGCAAACATCATCGTCAATCCAACTAGCAATACATCCCCATATTCACCTTCATCTGAAGGTATCAAAATAGTGACGAGAACTGCTCCGACTAATGTCCCCAACCATAGAACGTGGTCACTGACCGCGTTTTGATTTCTCAGCAATGTTGTCGCAGCAACAAGCCCCATTCCAGAAGCAAATAATGCGTGACCTGACAGCAACGTGAATTCCAATATCCCTGTATCAAACAATACTAGAGCCCCAACCAAAAAAGGAGTTGGGAGTAATACTGTAGGTAGTATTCTGCTTGTATCTACGCCTCTGACAACAAGATAAGATGCCCCGAAAGCAGTCATCAGGATTGTTATCAATGCAAGAGCAAAACCGGTTTCATCTCGATGTGCGAATATCGCCAACAATGCTCCAAACATCCCAAGTCCAACAGAAACTCCCCACAGGCCTGGAGTACCCAGACCAAGAGCGCTGGCACCTTGACTGAACCAATTTTCTCTATGTGCGAAATTTGCAGCCATTGCAGCGTTTGCAGCATTCACAAATAGTGTCAGCAATAACAGGACCAATGGGTCCTTGAAGGGGAGAACCTCCAATCCAAGTATCGTCCAATCACTCGACAATGCGTGTAATCCTATCCATAGGTTGGTAGTGGCGACACCCAGACTGGTAAGATTCCCTGAATTTCTCATCAATGCCAATGAATGAAGAATGACAGTGGCAATTCCAATCATCAAGGCAACGCCTAACTCTCCATATATCGCTCCAGCAGCACTTCCAACTGCCAACAACACCAATGTTGCTTGAGCTGCGATTGCATCCTCATCGAAGTGATAGGCCAAGAAAATATTCAATGACACCATCAACAATAACAGGATTCCTAGCATAGTCTCTCCAGAGACTCCTGTTCCGTCCAACAAATCCCAGTGATGCAGATCTATCGCTAGACCATACAATAATTTCATCCCAATTATGGCCCAAGTGGTTCCAAGAATCCTCATGCTCGGATTTCTGATCCAGATATGGGCCAACCAGAAAGAGAACAATGCCATCAGTAGGAGTGCGGGGCCTGCAATCGCAGCAGAGAAACTGAGACCAACGTATGTACCGGTTATGCTCCAAAGGATGACCATCAGCACCATCATCGCCCAATGTACCTTCTGCTCCGCCTCAACCGCTTCCGATTTTCTTGGATCCACGGCATCATCAGAATCCTTTGTTGTACCTTTGCCGGTGAATAATTCAGGAAGGCTGCCAAGTGCTTCATCGACTACCTCTTCAGGGTCTTCAGTGGGTTCACTTTCCAATTCATCTGAAGAAGCAAACTCATCCATCATGAATGATGAGATATCTACTCCCTCTCCCATCTCAAATTCGCGTTTTGAGATGATGACATCCTCCTCTCTTTTGGAGGGCGGGGGGTCATCGGAGGGCTCTGCCATCATCCCTGTGAGTGCTAGTTCCTCCTTGACCTCATCGCTGAACTGTGGCCGAATCTGAATATTAGGAAACGCAATCGGTATAGAGGGGTTGTGAGTCGGGCTGGCATGGAAACAGCCCCTTCCCGAACCCAAGGCGCCTCTTCGAGTGCTGGATTAGAGATATCGGGAATCAATACTGAAGCGAATGTCCATTGGAATATTGGGGCTAAAGAATTAGTTGATATTTCTGCTGAAAGAGGAGAAGGGATATTCAGCGCCCATAATGCATTAGTGACTGAAACTGGGGACCGAACCGGACGTTCTCCGAATGACAAATTCATCGTCAAGGAAGAATCCACAGATGCCGAGGTCAATTGGGGTAAAGTAAACGTTTCAATCGGCGAAGAAGTGTTCATGATATTGCGGGAGAAAGTACTCGGATATCTATCGACTCAGAGTGATCTCTACGTTCAAGATCTGTATTGTGGTGCGGAGCCTAGTGAGAGATTACCGATTAGGGTGATTACTCAAAATGCATGGCACTCAGCATTTGCCCGCAATATGTTCGTCAGACCGGATGCTGAAGAATTATCAACCCATAAAGCAGATTTCACAGTCTTTCACGCACCACATTTTGAGGCGGACCCAGAGGTTGACGGGGTGAATTCGAAGGCTTTTGTCATCGTTCATTATGCGCGTGGCGAAGTTATCATTGGTGGAACGAGATATGCTGGTGAAATCAAGAAATCAATCTTCAGTGTGATGAACCTCTTGTTGCCGCGCAAGAATATACTCCCAATGCACTGCAGCGCCAATACTACGGGTGAAAACACCGCTATTTTCTTCGGCCTTTCTGGAACTGGAAAAACCACCTTATCAGCAGATCCTGCAAGACAATTGATTGGAGATGATGAGCATGGCTGGGGTTCAAAGGGCATCTTCAATTTTGAAGGCGGATGTTATGCTAAATTGATCAATCTCAGCGAAGAAGACGAACCTGCTATTTTCGCAACCACAAGAAAGCATGGAACTGTATTGGAGAACATCGTTCTCGATGAAAATGGTGTGCCTGACTTCTTCGACACCAGCAAAACTGAGAATACTCGCGGTTCATATCCTATCGACTTCATCGATAACCGTACTGATAACAGCAGAGGTGGACATCCTCAAAATGTCATTTTCTTGACCTGCGACGCATTCGGTGTGCTGCCACCAATCTCGAGATTGAATCCAGCTCAAGCCGCTTACCATTTTATTTCAGGTTATACTGCTAAAGTAGCCGGAACTGAGGTTGGAGTCACCGAACCAGAAGCCACCTTCTCTGCATGTTTTGGAGAACCATTCATGCCTATGCACCCGAGTGTTTATGCTCAACTACTTAGCAATAAGATGGCTGAACATAATGCTACTTGCTGGTTAATCAATACTGGTTGGTCTGGAGGGCAGTACGGAGTTGGGTCACGAATGAAAATCCCATGGACAAGAGCGATGTTGAACGCCGCACTCGATGGCGAATTGGATAATGTTGAATTCAAATTGGACCCTCGGTTCAATGTAGAGGTTCCCACCACCTGCCCAGGCGTTCCCTCTGAGGTTCTACAACCCCGTGATACTTGGGGAGATGGGAGTGAGTTTGATCAGATGGCTGATAAATTAGCAAGAATGTTCAACACTAATTTCAAGCGCTATGAATCCGGAGTTTCGGCGGAAGTAAGTGCTGCTGGGCCAAATCCGTTGGTCTGAATTCAAACGTATTTTCCAACCTTCTTTTTCACTTCAGTGACTACTTCCGCAGCATCTTCAAGAGTTTCTTCCATAGTGTCTTTGAATTCTCCATACAATGGTTTGACTTTCTCGGTGAATGGTAGTAACTGGTCCCTATAGTGAGAAGAGAGATGGTCAGTAAGTTTCTCGAAATCCATGAATCCAATAGAATCTTGCACCGAATCAAAGAGTTTGGTTACCATACTAGGATTGACCTTTATCTCTCCGTCATTATCCATATAACAGAGATTGCCTACATGGAAGTAGCCAATTTTGGGAATGGTAGGGACTGCGTCTTTATCGTTGACGAAACGAAATGTGTCTGGGACCAATTTGTTGTATAATTTCTCAAATCGCTTGTTGCCAACCCTAGGACTGCCGTAATTGTACATCGTGACAGGTAATTTGAGAGTTCGACGAATGTCTGCAGCACAAAGTGTGGCGAGTGCCCCGCCCAATGAATGTCCGGTAATGTGAATTCGGCGACGATTCTTTTTGGTCAATGCCTTGATGGATTTGAGAATTCTATCTCTGACAGGCATGTAAGCATTGAGAAATCCAAAATGAACTCGTGGAGCAAAGAACAACCAACCCTTACCATGTAACCACCTCTTTTTGATGGCTAATGCATCTGTTAAAGCATCTGTGAAATCAGAGGTTCCGCGGAACGATATTGCCACTCTTCCTTCATGAGAGATGGCGATGACACATTGAGTACCAACTGTATCATCCTCAATGAATTCGTGGAGATGATAGCCATACTGATCGAGAGACATCGCCTCTTCCAATTCATAAACCTGAATCGAAAGGCTACACATTTCACCTGCTAAATCCCAGTCTGGTTCGGCCTCCGGTTTGCCCTTCCCCATGATGCGCCAAGGCGCGCATTCATGTTTGATTGTTGCCTATACTGCAAAATCTTTGAAACACAAGTCAATTGAGGGAGATTGGGCCTGCACAATTCGAAGTGGACGCGATGAAACTGGTTGAAGACCTCAATATTCTCGATGAATTCGAACTCGTACCGCCAAAAACAGCAATGAAGAAAATCATGCAGAAATTGGAGGCTGATCCTGGACTATCATTCTTGATAGAAGACCCAAAGAGCGGAAAGATTTGTGGGTTCATAGATTCTCTGTTAATCAAGAGATTAGAGGAGCAGGGAAAGAAACCAAAAAGGGGGAATGCACAAAGCAAAATGCTGACAAATCTGCTTTTCATCATCAATAAGACACCTTTAGCAAGATTGCCCCAAATATTGCCAGAGAAACAGCCAGACGCTGTTATCGTGAATAATCTTGAAGGGGATTTCGTCGGCTTCTTGAGTTCAAATGATTTTCAAGAAGCAGTAGCCTTGCTGGGAAGCAGTAGTTCAACAAAACCCATTCAAGAGAGTGAGGATGCTGAAAATGAAACCAATTCCTCACAGGTGCAGAAGGATGCTGGTGATGGAAGTGCTATCGCGGATGATTCCGATGGCTCTGTAGACAATTCTGAAAAAATTGATGCCGTAATGCAAAATATGGTTGGGAAGATGATTCAATCATGTGGAATGTCAATAGAAGAAGGTGTTACTAGTGCAAAAATTGTAAAGAATGAAGTTGATTCTGGTAATGTTCTGACTGGTGAGCAATTAGAGATCAAATTAAGCTCAGAAATTGACATTGATGGTGGAGATATTGACAAACGTTGTGTTATTGACGCATTGAATGAACTTCAAAGTGAACTGGTGGAAATAAATAAAAATTCTACAAAAGAAAAAAGTAAGCCCCCAAAGCCTTCTCGCGGACCACCAAAAAGTCGCAGCAAGATGAAGGTTGAATCTCATGTTCAGGAATCTGAGAAAACACCCGAACCGGACCTTGAGCCCGAAACGCCCTCGATCTTAGTTGAAGAAATCACAGATGATGATATTGAAGACTCTACAGATGCTTTCTTCAATCGGGTCAAAGGTAGATCAACTGGAGATATTGCCAATATCCATGGCGAATTGGCAGATGAGGCATGGGGAGGAGCTGCTGAAGGTACTCTTCAGACCGGTTCAATCATGCACCCCCTCGGTGCCGGACAAATCGCAAATACCGAGGAGGAACCCGAAATGACAGGAACAAATGTACTGATGAAGACAAGCGCAGGAGATATACAACTACAGATGTATGATGATAATTCGCCAGAAACAGTTGCCAATTTTATGAAATTGGTCGACCAAGGCTTCTATGATGGCTTACATTTCCATCGAGTAATAGAACAATTCATGCTGCAAGGAGGATGCCCTAATTCACGTGATCCAAACAATCCTACTGCTGGCACAGGCGGTCCGGGCTGGAAGATTCCATGTGAACAAAGTGCTCTTGCAATGAGCCACAACCGTCCTGGCTTGATGTCGATGGCTAATGCCGGACCTAATACGGGTGGTTCTCAATTCTTCTTGACAACCGTGGAATGTCCTTGGTTGGATGGTAATCATGCGATATTCGGAGAAGTTGTTTCGGGTATGGATGTGGTAATGGCGATTGAGGGGTGTCAGAAAGGTCCTGGAGATCGGCCTGCTCAACCTCAACAGATCATCAGTGTATCACGAATGTGAATATCTTTTGTCCGGGCAATTATTTATTAAGTGTGCCCTTAGCCCTGTTTCATGGCGAAGCACCGAGCCGGAGACCGGCGAATTCTAAGCATCAGCATACCTGAAAAACTTGCAGCAAAATTAGATGCAAGGGTTGGCAAAGGGAAGAAACACGGACGAAGTGCAACCATTACCAGACTCATCGAAGAGGGGTTGAGCAATAGTCCTCGGAAACATTCAGAGGAAACAATTGTTGCACCACGGGTTGCTGAGGTGAATATCGGTGAAGTACGTTTGGAAAAGGATACGATGGGCGAACTTGAAGTTCCCGCCGACCGATACTATGGCTGTCAAACAGCAAGATCCTTGTTGAATTTCGATATTGGAGACGACAAGATGCCAAGACCGATGATTCGTGCATTTGGAATATTGAAACAAGCTGCTGCGGAAGTTAATACCAAACTTGGGGGATTAGAACCATCTATTGGTGAATTGATTGGAAAAGCCACTCATGAAATGATTGAGGGCTCTTTGGATGATCACTTTCCGTTACGAATATGGCAAACTGGTTCTGGAACTCAAACCAATATGAATTCCAACGAAGTGATTGCAAATCGTGCTATTGAGATTGCAGGCGGAGTTCTGGGGAGTAAAATGCCAGTTCATCCAAATGATCATGTCAATATGGCACAATCAAGTAACGATACTTTTCCAACAGCAATGCATATTGCTGCTGCAGAAGAGGTTCGGCATCAACTTCTTCCTTCGGTTGAAGCATTGAAAGATGCACTTGTTGAAAAATCCAACCAGTGGGGAGAGATTGTCAAAATCGGCAGAACGCACTTGATGGATGCGGTTCCATTGACGCTTGGACAAGAGGCGAGTGGATGGGTCGCGCAATTGGAAATGGGGATTGTTCGTTGCGAAACGGCTTGGGAAGAATTACTGGATTTGGCCCTTGGTGGTACTGCGGTTGGAACTGGCCTCAATACACACCCGGATTTTGCTGAATTGGTTGCAGAAGCGATAGCCAACAAAACAGAACTGCCGTTCAGAAGTGCAGACAATAAATTCTCTCAACTTGCGGCACATGATGCTGTAGTCTCAATGAGTGGAGCATTGAATTCATTGGCTGCAGCATTAATGAAGATAGCCAATGACATCAGATGGTTAGGAGGAGGGCCGCGTTGTGGACACGGAGAATTGTCACTTCCTGCCAATGAACCGGGTTCTTCGATAATGCCTGGTAAAGTCAATCCAACTCAAGCTGAAGCGATGACCATGGTCTGTTGTCAAGTGATTGGTAATCACACAGCTATCACAATAGGAGGTAGCCAAGGAAATTTTGAGTTGAACGTGTACAAACCGATGATGATTCATAATTTGCTGCACAGCATCCGTATTCTTGCAGATTCATGCCGCACATTCAGAACCAAATGCGTTGAGGGATTGGAAGCGAACGAAGAGAAGATCGCTGAACACCTTGAAAATTCATTGATGTTGGTCACCGCTCTCAATCCATATATTGGCTATGACAACGCCGCTAAGATTGCAAAAAATGCTCATGAAAAGGGATTGACATTGAGGCAAAGCGCAGTAGAATTGGAATTGGTCAGTGAAACTGAATTCGATGAATGGATCAAGCCTGAAAAGATGACTGGACCAAGTAGATGAGGTGGATGCAATGGAGCTGAAGCCGCTTATCCTCAATCGAATCTTGATTCTCTCGACTTTGGCATTCGCTCTCGGCTTTGTGATATTTGGGAGAATTGAACAACCTCAATGGTATCATGAATTTGCTGATGACAGAACATTCTTTGGAATTCCAAATACAGCCGATGTTCTCAGCAACCTTGCATTATTGATACCAGGAGTGATTGGGCTTGCATTGGTGAAAGAAATGCATCAAAAGGGAGGTGGTTACTCTGACCCATTTGAATTGGTGATCATTGCTAGCCTGTTCGCAGGAATAACCTTGACATTCATTGGCTCAATGTGGTATCATCTCGAGCCTAATGATGCAACAATGATTTGGGACCGAATGCCGATGACAATTGTATTCGCTTCGATTTGTTCACTTGTTATTGCCGATAGAATGAGTGTCGAATTGGCCAAGAAAATTCACGTCCCATTGATGATTACTGGCATCATCAGTGTGCTGTTATGGCACTGGACTGGGGATCTACGTCCCTTTTTCTTCTTCAAGCATGAGCCAATCATCATTATTGTCACACTACTCATTTTCGGTAAAGCAACCTATGACCGAGAAACTGACTATTTCATTGCATTAGGACTATTTCTGTTGGCGACTGTGCTTGAATTAGCAGATTCAACAATCTATGGAATTACAACTATCATCAGCGGCCACACTCTGAAACACATTCTGGCTGGTATTGCCTGTTGGGTTCTATTGAGGATGATTCAAACAAGAACTGCACTCAATCCTCATCATCTTTCTTCGGCAGAGGAATAGATGGTGGCAATGGAACTGATTCCGTGTTTTTCTCTGCAACCGGTGGGGGTGGAGTGTCGTCCTCTTTTGCATAAGCAAGGTTCTCTGGTGCTTCATGAACAAGATTGGAGCCAACATTGATTGGGGCGTCACGAACCGCTTCGACGCCGGCTTCGTGAGCTGTGATGCCTTCAGTCTTACGAGCCAAACCAACTGTGGGCGCCTCTCTTGCCTGAGGACGCTTTGGTGCAGCCATTGGAGCCTCTCTTGATTCGGATCCTGAGCGGGCTGTATGTCCTGTATCTTCCACTGTATCAAAAGCATCCAGTAGTGCCTTGGCTTTGGCTAACGATTCTTCTTGCTCTCCCGTCTCTTCTTCGCTCATGGATTACCGAAAGTGGTGGAGGCCTTTGCACTTCCTATTTGGCGAATAGGGAAACCTCTCAAACATCGACGATATAGTAGACTATCTCCGTAACGAGTATAAGGTGAACGCGATGGGCACGCTCCATCTGGAAAAACAGGTGGGAGCACTGGCAGGGGGGATTCATCCGGGCAGGAATCCACCCCCCTGCCAGCCTCCGCTGATGAGAGGTCAACTCGCCTGAGCTTGTCTTCCCCTCTGGCATCATGTCAACCGAAGTCTCAAATCAGCCAACCAAGATCTCGCCGAGACAAAACCCTGGCGGGTCAGGATCTGGCACGCCCGAAAGCGAACCCAACCATATCGCACCGGTGCCCTTGCGGGCGGTGGTACGGGCTGTGATCCATTCCCTGAGTCCAAGTGTCAAGTCATCCCGAAAGATTCCTCCTCCGAGAAAGGCCAAAACCCCTCTCGTGCATTCCCGAAAGTTTGCTCACCTGGTGGCATTGAAACTCAGACCGAAGCCTGTCCCTCTTTGCCTCGACACAGAAGTCTCCTCCTGTGAAGGCCATCGATTGCTCCGAAAAGCGGCCCGACGGCACGGGACCCGGAGGGAATCCGGAGACCCCTCCACCACTCCTGAGGAGCGGCAAATTTCAGAGAGAGGGGAGAGGTCCATGAATCTTCCGGTTTTGACTATTGATTTTCCACTGGAAGTAACAATCTCAAAGGTATATTTCCACTGTTTGCAGTGCTATGATTCGCGTAATTATCATTTTGAAAAACGAAAATCAGTCCCGTAATCGCCGTAACTTATCCAACATCGATAATCTATGTGAGTCGCCTTCTTCGGCACCCGAATTCATGGAATCAAAACGTCTGCGTATCAATTCTGATTGAAACACATACAGTGTGCCATCTTCAAGTCCTACTGCCATCATGTTTCCTCTTGCCGTCAATGAAGTAGGTGGTGTTCTAAACTCAATCACTGCAATTTCATCACATTCCCTGTTGAATGAAACAAGTCTATTGTTGATAACTAACCAGAGTGATGGGTTTTCATCAATTGGGGAAAAGGACGCTACTGAATCTGAAATCATCGAAATATCACGAGTGGCCAAAATATTACCAGATAGATCAAGAATTCGTAATCCTTGTTCCGTGATTACATAATAACCGAATTCATTGAAAGAAATTGCTTCAACTCCAGATTCTAATTCTGCAATAATATTCTTGTCGGCATTTTCAACAATCGAAACTGCCCCCTTTGAGTGGCCTAAAACAGTTTTTTCACCATCTGTAATTCCACAAGCAACAGGATCATCATCTACCAAATCCTCCCATTCTGGATCATCTCCTGCTAAAATCAACATGCCACAACGAGGTCGTCCGAGCCCCAATAATACTCTATCTGCTTCAACACTGATATGCCAAGGACGTTCATCGAATCTATGAACTTCCATTAACTCTCCAGAGCTGTCAAATCTCCAATAGGCGCTCTCCATGAAATCACCATGTTCAATATCGAATACCGAACTTGTGGCATGAACCATCCCTGTATTTGGTAATGATATCACCTCATCAGCCGATCCCTCAAGTTTCTGTTTCCACAATTCTTGCCCACCCTCCATCGATAATGCGACAATATCGATGCCTGATGCGAGTGCGACAATATCATCAGCCACAGCGATTGATGAAACCCTGTCTGGAGCAGCATGTTCCCATCCAGAATCACCTGCTGTAGTCCAGCATGAAACGCCTCCAGACCAATCTCCAGCGATGATGTGTTCATCCAACAATGTGATGCAAGATACTCGGTCTGTCAGTCGTCTAACCATCCATGCACATGACTCGGCATCAAGAACTGGGGCGTCTCTCTTCACACCCCTCCCTC
>CAXRJY010000135.1:0-6972 GCA_964230915.1 Candidatus Poseidoniaceae archaeon
AGTAGCACTGATGAAGTATTGATCGAGAACATGAGTCTACCGTTGAATCTTCAAAGTATCAACTGGAGTGCTCATCCAAACATCCGTGTTCGTCTTCACCTCTCCACCGATGACCCATATCTGACACCGGTCATCGACAAGATCACAATTGGTGCTGACGTCCATCTGAACAAACAATCTCTCAGCGAAGGCTGGAACAGAGGAGACGCTTCAAACTATGATCAAGTGATATGGAATTCTGCCAATGAAAGATGGGAAGTGAACGGTTCCCGTAATGGATACATCTGGTTCATGTTCCCAGACCATCGGCCAATCAAAGAAATGGAATTGTGGTGTGACTGCAGTGGAGCCTATCTGAGCGTTGGACAGAACAGTCAATTGATATCAAGCCCGACAACCATTTTCCACCAAGACAAGAAAATGGGAAGTCTCAATGCTGGATTGACGATAACGGCAGGAGGATGGGTCAAATCCTTTGACCTACGTTCCCGTTATCACGGGATAACAGATGACCCCACAATCGATGTTGGTGACGACATGGGTGACAATGGAGTCAACTCCATTCAACGCGGGCAAAGTGAATTTCCCGAATGGGCATGGCCATCAGAATCTATTCATCCGATTGGACATCATGGCTTGCAATCCATCATCTCTCATGCTGAAATCACCGAAGATGGATTGACCACAAAATACGATTTGAATTCGCAGTCTGCATCTATGGTGATCGAGGATGGGCTGATCAATTTCAGCGCCTATCTTCCGGTTTCTGCAGATATTGATTCATTCCAATTCTCGGTGGATTTAACTTATCTTGGCTCAGACCTCAATAATTCTTCCATTTCTGGGGCTTGGGATGGTGGCGCAGGCCAGAATCATGGGGGCGTCTTGACGAATGTCTGGGGTATGCTGATGTACGGGCCAAAGGTCAATTTCTCTATTCCTCAATCACTTGAGTTCCAAGAGTTTCGCTATCTCTACAACGCCACTGGAAAGTGGCGTGTCGATGTGCATCGGATGATGTTCTCATACGATTTGATGGAGAATATTTCTCTGGACCCGAATGATATGGCGGAAATCCTCTTTGAACAATCTATGATTCAGAATTCGACCATGGTCGATATCCCTGTTAACTTCAGTGCAGAACGTGGTAGTGTACATATCGACGGTGCTGTGGAATGGCTGCATCTGATTGAGAATGAGATCACTGAAGTTCCAGTAGCCATGGTGCCGGATGGCTCCGTGTATCATGCGGTGACCAAACATCGGCACCTGGACAATCTTACTTTCACTGATATTGAATTGATGATGAGTCCGATTCGAGCACCTGCAAGTTCTGAGGTATTGATGCGGATCGTAGACCCTGATTCGGAATCGCCAACGTATGAACAGCCTCTTGGACAAGGTTTCGTGGAATGGGACATCGCTAACACCACTGTCACACGAACTGACGAGTACTGGGAAGTGGAGTGGGTCTGGAGCACGACCTGGTTGTGGGATGACAATCCACTCATTCACTTCATGACCGAAGCTCATGATGCTGTCAGTACTGATCTGGGGCCTGCTGTGCAAACTGTTGGATTCAGTGCTGGAAATGCCGTCGAGAATGACCTTGAGTTGGTCAACATCAAGGTCTCAGACCAATATGGGCGAGACATCTCTGACGTTCTTGATCCGCATCACCCATGGCCAGTATCGGCAGGTTCTGAGGTCAGCATCAGCGGGCAGATTCGCTTCGAAGGTTCTGTCGCTTCTTGGGTCCCAATAGGAGAAGCGCAGATTGATTTGATTCTACAGCAAGGAAACTTCTCGCAATCAACAATCCTCGATATTGGTGAAGAGGGTGAATGGTCTGCAGTAGTCACCTTACCGGAATCTGATGATGAGTTATCAGTTGGTGAGATAATGAGTCTGAAGGCGTACCTTCACGACGCTGGTCCTACAAATCTCCCTGAAGGACTGATTGAAGATGCAACCACTGGGTTACGAGGAGCCGAATTCCGATGGGACGGTCTCGGCCCAGAACTTGGAATCATGTACGCAATGACGCCCAGTGGAGACCAACCTGCTGATGGGCACGTCTGGAATCTGGAGATTCCCTTAGCCCTTGGATTACAAGTTCTTGATGACCATGCGCTCGGAGATGAATTGACCCTTCACTACTGGAGACAGGCTTTCGAAGATGATGGCGACGGAATTGCCCAAGAGTCAGAATATCAAGAGCTGGTTGTGCAATTGAATCTCGGGGCAAACGAATTCATTGAATTCCCATTCATCGATGTCGATAACTCACTAGGAACCAGCGTGGTCAGTCTCTACGTCACCTGCAATGACTTGGCGGGAGTAGAACTGGAAGGCGGAGGCTCTCATGGACTGGATAATGACTTGGCAACTGTTACCCTGATGTTTGATTCTGAAACTTTGATCGAACCTGTAGACTTAACGATGCAACGCTATGGAGAGCAATATCTCCTGCCCGGACAAGAGCATCGTTTCTCTTTCGTTGTAGAGGACCTGAATGGCCTGAACAGCCTCGATGTCATATATTTCGACCTTACTGGAGAAGGTGATTGTCTGATTGAATTCCGACCTTGGAAAGATGATGCAATGAACTGGGATGAAGATTGCTTCATCTTGGAGCCGCAGTCAATAATCGACGATCGGTTTCCAGAATATGAAGTGCATATCAATTTCATTATTTCATGGTCGGCCATCTCAATACTTGGGGAAAATGAGTTCATACCTTCATTCAGAATTGAAGACCAAGGTGCAGACTTAGGTCTTGGATTTACTAATCTAGAATGGTTGAATTGGTCGTTGTACGATGAATTGGAACTGGCACTCATCTCCTGGACTGATCTTGTACCATCATTTGGCACTCTGATAGAAGATACGCTCTATCTGGCCCCTGGAGACATTATTGACATCGAGTGGGGTATTGTACACTCTGGAAGTGGAATTCGTGCACTCTACATCCCAAATGGCACTGAATCAACCGCTCGAATTCTTGGGGGACTGACACAGATGGAGACGGAGGCAGAGTTGGTAGGTAACGAAACTGGATACGCTCAATTCGCATTCAGAACAGATGATTTCCCCAACCTCCTTGGAAATCTAGTGATTGGAATCTCTGGCATGGATGAATACACATTTCAGGAACTCGATATCACCATTCGATTGGATGATGATTCTCCAAGAATTCAATTCCATAGCAATTCATTGACGAGAATTCGCTCAGACACCTTGGATGAAATTCAGGTATCATTCACGGTCACAGATGATAATGGAATGCCGGAAGAAGACTTGACTCTGTATTGGAAATTCCAGCGGAATGGTCTATCGATAACCGGCGCTGCAGGTGAACTTCAGGTGAATCATGTATCTGGAGAAATATATCATGATGTTCTCAATCTCAGTGAGACTCTGGAGGGAATTGAACTCAGAGGTTCGGACGATATCATCGTCTGGGTAGAGGGTCGAGACTTGAGTGGCAACAAGATTATCGGTCCTGGTTCTGAATACGAGCCTAGAAGACCACTGTGGGAATTCATCGATTTCTCGCCTGAGATAACCTACATCTCGGTTGACCCACGTCTTCCGAAACTGGGTGAGATGATCACTATCGACGTACAGATCCAGAATACAGGAACCTTGGAAGGATATACCAGAATGCTGTTGATGAAACAAGTGGATGGGGAGATGGTCGTTCTTTCCACGACAGAAGAATTCAGACTATTGCCTGGATTGTCGGCACAATACTTCTTTGAACACGAAATTGGAAATCTTGGAGACCAGCAATTGTACATTGGAATAGAAGGAGAGGATTCTCTCTCACCTATTCCATTGGGGATTGTTCGAGATTCCTTGATCGATGATAGCGCTTCTGGGGCAGATATGAAATGGGCATTAGGAGGATTGATCATCATCGTTTGCATTTTCCTGATATTCATGCTTGTAAGGTCTCAACTTCATTTCGATGTTGATGATGATGAAATCTGGGAGACTGATGATGCAGAAACTGATGCGAAAGTGGAGTTGGTTGCTCAGATTCCGCCTCCAAGGCCAGTGGGACTCGACATGAGCAACGAGGAAGAATGAGCGCAGTCTTGATGAAAGGAAGGTCGTAGGGCCGAAACAAGCCGGGGTTGGAGAGCGGTCAAATCCGGGGGACTCAAGATCCCCTCCCTAGTGGTTCGCAGGTTCAAATCCTGCCCCCGGCACCATGTGTTCTCTTTGTGGCACTATTTCTTTATCCGATGGCAGAAGGGCAAAGCCTGTGCCTGAGGAACTTCATGTCGTGACTGGTGCATTTGGATATACAGGGAAATGGATTGCACACCGCCTTCTTGAAGAGGGTGTGCGTGTAAGAACCTTGACCAATGCAGTAGGAAGAGATGATCCTTTTGATGGCAAGGTTGAGGTTCATCCATTGGCTTTTGAGAAGCATGAGCAATTGGTGGAATCATTGCAAGGAGCAACGGTTCTATACAATACATACTGGGTCAGATATGACCGCCACAACCGAAATTTTGACCATCAGATCGCTGTAGAGAACTGTAAACGATTGTTCGCTGCTGCTGCTGCTGCTGGTGTTGAAAGAATCATCCATCTTTCTCATACTCATCCTGAAAAGGCTCCTGATTGGGGATACTTCCGTGGGAAGGCTGCAGTTGAAAAGATACTGGCCGATTCCGATCACTCTTTCGCCATACTTAGACCAACAGTACTGTTTGGAGAAGAACGGAACATCATGATAAACAACATCGCTTGGATGCTCAGAAAGTTTCCTGTCTTCGGGATTTTTGGAAGAGGAAACTATCCGATACAGCCAGTGCATGTCAAAGATGTTGCTCGAATTGCAGTGGAACAAGGAAAATCTCGTCAGAACAATATCGTTGACGCAACTGGACCTGAGACATTTCGATACAAGGAATATATCCAATCAATAGCCAAGTCGATGGGAATAAAGCGACTTGTTATTCCAATGCCAACGTTATTCGCTTGGGGATTTGGCCGATTGCTTGGACTGTTCTTACGCGACATGGTGATTTCCAGAGCAGAGATCAAAGCACTGAAACTCGGGTTGATGGCTTCTGATCAAGAGCCTTTAGGGAAGATAAGATTCACAGAGTGGATTGCTGAAAACAATAACGAGATTGGAAAGAAGTACCACAAAGATTTACGAAAATGAAATCATTGAACAACGGACATCATGTTCAATGTGCGTGCTCAAGCAAATCTGCGGCATTTGCCAAAATCAGTAGAAGTGTCAGAATCATAACGCCAACCAGAACATACATCATAGCTTTCTTTCCTGTTTCTGGATTATGGATATCGGGCAATGTATCTACGGTTGCAATGTAAAGGAAAGTACCGGCAGAGAATAGCATGGCTAGACCGATGATATGAGGTTCTAGATCTGCAAGTGCATAAAATGCCAGTAGCATCATGACTGGTGTAGCGAGTGAAAAAATGACTACGTCTTTAATCGAATCATTTCTCTCTTTTCTCTCGTGCATTGAGAAGACACCCAGGCTAAATGCAGCCGGTGCTTTGTGAATCAAAACTGCAAGAGCAACAGTCGCAGTCAACGCTACGCTACCACTTGCAGCGGCTGCACCTATTGCCAAACCATCAGTTGCGGAATGTAAGGTCAATCCGAGAACCAGCATCCAGCCGGAATTGCTGTGGTGGACATGCTCATGGCCATGATCATCACCATGCTCGTGATGCTCCTCATGAACAGCATGACCAATTCCCGAACCTTCAAGGATAAACATCATCATGAATCCAGCGAGAATTGCTCCGCCCAACAATAGTCCACTTGCGTGATCGTCGTGGGATTCTTCTTCGTGTCCGTGAGAAGATATCAATTCTTCAATTTCTTCAATTCCGGTTGAGGCATTGATGACACCATCTTCAACCTCTTCAATCACGGCTCCAATCGAATCAGACAAGCTGGCTTCAGAATCGTGTCCATGATCATCATGACCTTCTTCACCTTCATGCTCATCCTCTTCTCCATGTCCATCACCATGGTCGTGTCCACCAATCAATCCTTCAATTTCCTCGATGCCTTCGGATGCTGTGATGTCTCCATGATCAACTTCGAGAATGACCAACGCAACAGATCCTGCCAAAGCATCATCCACGGCATGTGCATCCTCTTGAGTTGCTATTTCGTATCCTTCGGGAATCACTATCAGCATTGCAGAAGCAATAATAATTCCAGATGCTATTGCGGTTATCATTTTCAAGCGTTCCCGATTCTCTTTGATCTTTGAATAAACGGGTATCAGTCCAACGATTAGAGCAATGACAAGAGTCAGTGCCGCATAGAGGAAAGGTGCCTCGGCCATACCATTTTCTCAACTAATAGGTATTTGAAAACTATTATTAATTCCAGCCTCTGGACAATAGCAATGAGCAGGATTCTTTCATTCAGCACTGATAGTGAGTTCGCCGAGCAATTGGAGCGCTTGGTTGCCGATTCTGGCTACACAAATCGCAGTATGTTCTTGCGCGATGCAAGTCTGCACTTTGCTGAAGCCAAACGTCGAGGAGATCTTAGAACGATGGATAAGGACACAGTGTTGGAAGGAACCATTGTGATCTATTACCAACATGGTGTCGAAAACAGACTCATGGAATTACGTCATTCTCATGAAATCGATGTTTTCTCTTTCCACCATAACTGTTTGACTGAAAGCCATTCCTGTGTAGACACAATGCAGGTTCGCGGTAGTGCGTTTTCATTCAAAAGAGCAATTGATAAATTGAATGATACCAAGGATGTAGACAAAGTCGAATTTGTCGCAGCACCTATGCGAGAGCATGGTTGCTGTTGATTCGTCCTGAGATACCTATTCTCTGTGAGCATAAGCAGAAGGTAGTCACTGAGTAGCCCGGTTGCGCAACTTGCTCAATCATCTGAAAACCCTGTAGATCCACTGGTTAACCCCTTAGAGAACATCG
>CAXRJY010000136.1:0-4958 GCA_964230915.1 Candidatus Poseidoniaceae archaeon
ATCCTTGGCCAGATAGTGCAGTCTTCTACGGACTGTTGATACAACGATGATTGGATCAACATGTGAGAGGTGATTGGCTGCGAAAATCGCAGAACCTTTACGTGGTATCAGTTTCATTCCGCGTGGTTTCAGGCGTAGAAAGAATCGAATTATTGGGACGATTGTATGCTGCATGAAACCATATGTTGTGGTAGAAGGAAGTGGAATCTTGGTCCCCTGGATATTGACCTCTTCGCCGAGTTCCGACCATGCCTCGACAACATCCTTCATGTGCTGCGCTCATGCTTGTTGATTTTCTAGATGGCGGCTGAAATGATATCGAGGAGCCAATTGAAGCGGTATTGTATTGAAAGCGAATCAAGTGGCCAAGATATGCGCACATCACCAGTTGCCTTGCTGTTGCTGTTGCTCATACTCCAACCGGTGTTTCTTCCAATAGCGGCTGCATCTTGGGAAGAAGATGGTTGGTTGGAAACCATCGGCGCTGAAGAACGTCTGATGGCTGGAGATGAATTCGCCTGCCATGGAATACCTGACCTTTCGTGGCAGGCAGACCCAGGGGCAGTAGCAACTGAATGTAGAGCATACATCATGGAACGTATTCCTGCATCGATATGGGGTGAACAACCCTTGTCAGTAAGAACTCCATCTGGGCTGACATATCATGAACATTCGATTGTTGACAACATCGGATTCCCAGTGCATGGTGATTTGACAGGCCTTGATGATACAGCATGGCATTCGATTGATGATGAGCCCGAGCAGCCGGAGGATTGGTACAACCTCGGACGAAGAGGAGGCAGTCTTGAGAAGAAGATGAACACGGTTTCTGAGGTTGAAGCAGAAGCCTCGAAAGGCGGGCTGCTGAATTTTTACTGGATTGGAAAGATTGGGGAGAATACCATACGGCATGATTCTGAGGTAGAGGCTTGGTTGTTGGACAGTGATGCTTGGTTCACAACTTGGGGGGTTGCTTGGAGCACGTGGGTGATACAGAGATGCCACCAGTTCGAGCATGATACATTGAGCACAGATGCAGGTGGCAAGTGGTTGTTTGAAATCTCAAGGCCAACATCCTGTCAATCCATTGAGGATCGAGTTTGGGATGTACCGGTCACTTGGAGAATCAATGCCAGTCAATCCATGGTTTCATCAGTCGTGTATTCTGATACAGGAGAAGCGCTTGATGAATTAGAAGTCACTGAAAACCAACTTAAGACTGGATGGCGAATGGATGATTCGCATTTACTACTCACGGTTCCAGTAGGCGTAAAGATTGAGATTACCTTCGAGGATGCAGATGTGGAGGTCGATATTCTGGATGAGAAGTGGTTCAATGGGCGTTCATTCGCTGTGACGATTGCCGCCCATTCTACAGAGGACCTGTTCACTTGGTCGAAAAGATTCGATGCCTCTTCTGACCTCAGATTCACTTGGCTTCTAACTCCAAGAGACGCAAGGGAATCATCTGTATGGCTACCAATTGTTGGCATCGTGGTCATCCTATCATCGATGTTGGCATTTTCTCTCATCATAAGAAAGGATAGAAGGTTCGTCGGCTCATTGGAAGAGGAATGATCAAAGCAAATCACGTTCAATCTGCACTCCTGCATCTAGAAGGCGCCTCTCCGCCAATTGCAGAAGTTCAGGAATGCCTTCTGGTGGACTAACGCCTTCAGGGATGAGGCCAGCCAGAGCAGCATCGATTGCAGCAAGAGTGACAAGGCCAGTGGTTCGGGCCATGGAGGACCATTCTTGATCACCCCTGTCAAGCAAGAAGCCATTCCATTCTCCAGCAGCGGTCTGTGCTTTGATGGATAGAATAGTCATCTCTTCTCGATTTGAATCAAACTTCCATTCTTCAATCAATTCTTCATCTCCTGATGAGGACAACCATTTGTCATAATGACCCGGCCACCTCAGGGTATACTCCAGCATCGTTTCTGCTTCAACAGTATCAAGCAGACTACGCAACCCATCTGTGACAGCAGCTTCTAACGTGCCGATGTGGGGGAAATCACACAAATGCCTCATTTCAAGAGCCTCTAGTTCGATGAATTCTCCATCGATCTTGACTCGGGCTGGGCGGGTGTATTCCTCTATCACATCAGCAGGCGAGAAAGGAGCCATGTACGACCACGCGTCATCTGGCTCAGCAGGAATTCCGCCTACCAATATCTCAACCTTCAGCGCATCTTTCAGTGCTGCTGTCCAGAGATTAGACAGGCCTGGGGCGATGCCAACATCGTAGACCATTCTTCCTGTGGAGTGAATTCGAGGGTCTTCCATCGTGAAGGCTAGATCAACAACGGTTTGATTTCGGTCCAGCAATGGTTTGCGAACCTTGTCGGCAATACCTCCGGGTAACATGTTCACCCATACGTCAACTCCCTCGATATCGAGAACCTCTGAGGAAAGTGCATCGGCACAAATCACCTTGCAGTTCATCCTATTGAGCAAACTTGAATCGAGATCGACAACTGTGACTTCATGTTCCTCTAGTTTCGAGACAACGAAACCTCCTACCAAGCCGGCTCCAAGAACAACTATCCGCGCCACAGTATCACCTCTACGATGGGCCTCGTGCACTTCATCATGGCGAAGCCTTCATCCACTGCCTGAGTGGCCAAGGCATCAGGTGAGTCCGATGGCAGATGAAGTACGCATCGACCCATGGTCCAGCGCACAGTCCACTGACTACTCACGAATCATTGAACAATTTGGATTGCAGGCGGTTGATGTTTCTGCAATGAATAATCCCGGCTTACATCATAGAAGAGGTATAGTATTCGCACACCGAGACCTTGACGTTGTTCTGGCAGCACAATCCCGCGGGCTTCCATTCGGAGTCATGACTGGATTGATGCCTAGTGGCAGAATGCACCTTGGCCACAAGATGGTTATCGACCAGGTGCGTTGGTTCCAGCAGCAGGGTGCTGATGTTTCTATTGCGGTTGCTGACCTTGAATCAAATGCTACTAGAGGAGTATCTCTGAGCGATGCTAGAAAGGTTGCATTGGAAGAATATGTGGCAAATTATGCAGCCATGGGTTTGGACCCTGAAAGAACTCAGGTGTATTTCCAGTCGCGGCGTCCAGTGACTCAGAAGTTGGGATTCACATTGGGTAAGCGAACCAATCTGAGTGAAATGGAAGCGATATACGGTTTCAGTGGAGACACCAATCTTGCCCATGTACAGGCACCGTTGGTTCAGGCGGGAGATATTTTGCATCCACAATTGGATGAATTTGGGGGTTTGCGCCCAATCGTTGTTCCAGTGGGGGTCGATCAAGACCCGCATCTAAGATTGACCAGAGGATTGGCATCGAAATCCAACTGGTTCAATGTTTCACCCGCAAAAAATGGAGGTTTGGTCATTGGATTATCATTACAGGATGACAATTCTGCAGCGCTTGGTATTGGTGCAGATGGCAGAATGGATAGAGAGTACCGAAAGAAACTCTTCGAGAACATCTGCAATGAACTGAAGGAATTAGGCTTCGCTGATTTTGTTTCAAACCCAAAGCATGGTTCTATTCAGATACCATCAGCAACAACTGCAGACAGAGCGCCGATAAGAATGCGACTTCTTGCTATAGAAAGGAGCCTTGGAGGAATAGGTCTGCTCCAACCATCGAGTACTTATCACCGATTTGCAGTCGGGTTGACCGGTGGGAAAATGAGTTCATCACAGCCTAAATCAACAATTTTCTTATCCGATGATGCGGAAACATTGGAGAAGAAGATTAAGCGCGCTTTCTCCGGTGGACAAGCAACTGTGGAGGAACACAGAAGACTAGGCGGAGACCCTGAGAAGGATGTTGCATTCCAGTACATGATGTTCTTCTTCGAAGATGATGATGCATTCTTGGAACAGACCGCGGCATCTTACAGAAGTGGTGAGATACTTGCTGGTGAGATGAAACAGATGTGCCTGGAAAGAGCAACTGCGTGGTTGAATGATCACAATGAGATGAAGGCCCAGAATGCCCATCTTGTTGATGAGTTCCTCGCTGATGATGCTCGCTGATCATTTTTCCAGAACCGGAGGGTCCGGTCCAAGCGGTAGTGACAATAACTCAGTTTCATCCAATTCTCTGTCTATAGCCTCAGGGTGCAGTATCTGGCTGTGCCCTCTAGGGTCCAACAATTCAAGCGTCACTCCACTATGGCGTCCATCGATCAAATCATTCAAGGCTGATTCCAGTTCCAAACAGCGTTGCATTTCTTGTTCGGGTTGATCATCAAGGTCCTTCTTTACCATGTTCACAATATCAAGAAACCGATTCAGCACGCCTTCTACATTGCTCACATAGCCACTGGAACCGGTGCCTGGGCTGACCTCCAGTTCAAGTTCTGGAATTCGAATCGTGCAACTGGAAGAACGAACAACACGGGCCCTAAGGACACTTTCGCCATCAACCAATATGCTCCAAGCACCGGGCTTTCTGCCCTCTGCAGGAATGAAATCAGTCTGCCTCCAGCCACATTGTTCACACATCAGTGTGACTTGGGTGTGTTCTCCGAAATAGGGGATTTCATCGACATGAGAAATCATCTTCAAATGGCCTTCCAATGCACATATGGGGCAAGGCATGTCAATTTTTGATTCCATGCCTCCTCACTCCAGAGGCCCAGCTGCAAAGGCTTCATCATCGACCCCGCGGATTCCTCTGCATCCTGGTGGTAGCAGTAGTAGCCTTGAGGCGGTCAATTGTACAATCTGACCATTCAAGTCGTTCTCAATGAATGTGTGAAGTTGCTTCAATGCAGTCTCAAATTCCACCTCTCTCTTCATCATTCTTCCCATCTCTACTATTGCAACATCACCATCACTGACCCAATCGAGTAATTGTGGCACCCCCGTCAGGTCTTGTAGCATCCCACGGTGTAGGACGAAACCCCCATCCTCAGGTATTGGTGCTGCAGGGTATAATCGTTCTAGATCGTGATAGAGT
>CAXRJY010000137.1:0-5623 GCA_964230915.1 Candidatus Poseidoniaceae archaeon
GTTTCGATGGGCTATCTCCACCAACCATTTCGCATTGGCAGAACGGGAATGAATGTGCATTGGTAGTCTGAAGTTGGGCAGTAGGCAGTATTCATCATCTCCTTCAAGTTTTGAGGGATGGACATGAGACTTGATCTTGTAATGTGGAATGGTATGTTCAGGATATCCGAACTCGGCCATTGTCGGTGAGTAAAACTCCTGTTTTCCAGATGGAGTTGGCCAACCTTCCTTCTCATGCTTGTTGTAGGTCGCCTCTTCGATCAAGAATGCACCATGTTTACGCATGTATCCAAGTGGATCGGTATCTTCAGCCTCTGCGGCTTCGGGAAGTCCAGGGATTCTTTCGAATATATACTGATAATATTCGTCGATTTTGATGGTTTCTCCTTCACGGTATGGAGACATGAAATGCTGCTTGATACCCATTTCTCCGTCGGGGTCAATCCTCAGGCTCAATTCATTCCAGAATTCATCTTCTTCCCAGACCTGTCCGGGGTTCACTTCATGGGTGAACTCAACCTCTTCACCCTGCCTTCTAGCGTATTCTCTGAGCACTGGTTGTCTGAATGCGACCCATTTTCCGGATGATGTCGCATAGGAATTGATGTCATGTCTTTCACTTGCGTGTCCCATTGGAAGCACATAATCGGCGAAGAATGCAGTTTCATTCCAAGTTGGTGTCATGGCGATATGGCAGCCCACCGCTTCTGTGTTCTGTAGCATCTCAATCCAAGAGAAACCATCTGGATATGTCCAAACTGGATTGAATACTCTGGTGAAATAGACATCCATGCTCCCCCTGCCATCCTTGATCAGATGCGGAAGGATGTGACTCATCTCAAAATGCGACAAGGTGTATTCTCTGGGGAAATGCAACTCATTCCAGCCATCTGGGTCTGGGGGGACATCAAAGAGTTCAGGCTTGAATTTGGACCATGAGTTTGGAGAGGTTCCACCCTTTGTCCCTACTGAGCCAGTCAAGACATTTAGGAAATGTAGTGAACGACTGACTTGCCAACCACCGAGGTTTCCAATAGAAGCCGCTCTCCAGACGTGAGTGCATAATTTGCTGCCAGCATTAGCAACAATGTTTCCTGCTTCGATGACTTGTTCTACAGGAATGCGGCACTCTTCCGCAGCGAACTCAGGTGTATATTCGGAATATTCCTCCTTCAACAATTCGATGAAGCGGTCAACATTCCTTTCTTCTGAAGGGTGAATTTCTTCCAACCATTGTTCCCAATTCACCTGCTCTTCGATGAAGCGGCGGTCAAAGAGTTCCTGTTCGATGATCATTTTTGCCCAGCACAGGAAAAGTGCCGTCTCACTTCCTGGCCATGTTGGCAACCAATGGTCTGCCATCGAGGCGGTATTCGAAAGTCTTGGGTCAATGACGATGAGTTTGGCACCATCCATCATTCCCTCAAGGATTCTTTGTGCATGTGGATTGAAGTAATGTCCAGTCTCAAGGTGGGAGGAGCATAACAGAATGACATCCGCATTGGAATGGTCGGGACTTGGGCGGTCATGGTGATGCCATAGGGCATATCCTGTTCTTGCTCCGGCGCTGCAGATATTTGTGTGCGAATTATGGCCATCAACTCCCCATGCCTTGAGAACACGGTTCGTATACCCTTCATGACCAGGTCTTCCAACATGGTAGACCACCCTGTCTCTGGCACCGGTCTTGAGTGAAGCCCGTATCTTGGCTGCTATCTCATCCAATGCTTGAGACCATGGAATCTGCTCCCATTGCCCGTCTCCTCGTTCACCAGTTCTCTTCATTGGCTGGAGGATTCTTTCAGTATCTTTGATCTGGTTGATGGTTGCTGGCCCTTTTGCGCAATTTCTTCCTCGGCTCCCTGGATGATGGGGGTTGCCTTCGAATTTCGCAACCTCTCCTGATTCTTTGTCAACATAGGCGAGAAGTCCGCAAGCGGATTCACAATTGAAACATGTTGTCGGCACCAATGAGTAATTCTTCTCAACTTTCTTGGGCCATTCGTTTGCATCCAATTCCTTGTGGTCATGCCAATCTTCTATAGCCGGGTATTTGCGAAGTTCCTGTGTCGCTCCAGCAGCATTCTCCCTATCGAGGTCCGGAATGATACGCAGTTTCTGTGCGATGTTTTCAATAAATGACCTGCCCATTTCAATACCTCACAAAAGTGGTTCAATCTGCGGTTTTTCAATGATCTTATGTCCGTGCAACCAGAACGCAAGTAGTGCAATTACAGATACGACGATGATGGTCATGTTTCCGACCAAGAGAAGAAGAACAGCAGCGCCGATGGCTGCTGTTTCAAGAAGGAATTTTGCTGGCAGCAACCTGTCTTGAGCCCATGAACGAGCCTTTGCCTGCTGTAGCAGCCATGCGGTGTACACTCCGGTCAATGCTGCTAGAGGTATTCCAGCATATGCGAGTAGACGCAGGTATGTGTCAGATAGCCCGATGAACAATGCCACGGCAGTGACGAAGAGAATTCCACCGTATGCAGAGAGGATGTAGGCGCCTTTGACAAGCCATGAATTCCAGTTCGGTCTAAGCATGACATACAGGAAACGTTCTGGGCGGTCCAGGTCCTTGACAAGTAATGCCCCAGTGACTGCGAGGAAGAAGAGTCCGATTCCAATTATTGGCCACCACAGGTCAGTCATGTCGAGGTACCCCATCAACCAGGCGATCATTGCCACCATGTAAGTTCCAGAGGCAACGGCCTTGGTCCAGATGTATGCACTCACTTCCCAACCCCATAGTATTCCCTTTGAAGGTGCATCATAGGCTCGCTTTGCTTGGGGTGAGTTGTCCTTGAGCCGTTCGGCGACATCTCGAATGATGGCTCTGTCTCTCGGATTGGCATCTTTCGCTTTTACCTCCAGTGCCAATTGTACCAGCATTGAATGTTCATCTGCGGCACCAAGTCTCTGTTGTGCATATTTTGCATAATGTCCTACACCAGCAGCTTGTTGACTTGACATGAATGAGCCAGTGAACTCTGTTGCTGTGGGGTCGAGCATCTCTGCCGAAGTATCGAGGTAGAAGACATTTGGTACCGTCCCAGCCTCGGGTTTCCTCACGGTTGTGTCATTTTCAGAGATCAGTTTGGAGAGCGAAGAATCTGGGTCGTCAAGGTCGCCACTGACTATTGCTTCGACAGGACAGACGATGACACAAGCAGGTTCGTAGGAGTTCTCAAGCCTATGTGCACAGAAGTTGCATTTTGCGGCAGTACCCTTGTTTGGATCGATGTACAAGGCATCGTAAGGACATGCTTGCATACATGACTTACAGCCTATACACCGCTCATCATCAAAATCAACCACTCCATCACTTCTTGTGAACAACGCTGTTGTAGGGCAGATGGTGGTGCAAGGAGCATCTTCGCAGTGATTGCAACGATGAACACTGAATTCACGGCTTGAATCGGGATAGATTCCAGTTTCGATGTATTTCACATGTGTGCGATTCACACCTACCGGAATGTCATGTTCAGACTTGCAGGCAACTGTGCAAGCATGACAACCGATACACTTACGGTTGTCGATTGCGAACCCAAGATTGACCACATAACCCCCTCCTTCAAATCAGGTGAGTCGATGCAGCACATTGATTCTTGCCCAAATCCAGAATCATTTTCTGTTCTTCATCGAGGTCAAGTTTTCCGCTGTTGAATAATCTGATATCATCATATTGAGGAGGTTGTTCCCTCATGTTTTCTTTCACCCAGTCAACGAATTGTTCGATATCTTCGATTCCGTAAATTTCTTCATTCTGTTTAATCACATCCGCGAAGCTTTTGCTGATACATAGATCTTCATCGCTTTCACTGTGCCAGTCACTGAAATGTGACGGAAGAACAACCAATTCACCGGGTAGGGTAGAAATCCTTGTTTTCAATGTATTGAAGAGAGTACGAGACCATTCAACTACCTTTTTGCCAAGGTCTGGTCTACCGATGCTAACAATGAATACGGTATCCCCACTAATCATCCATTTGTCATCTATGATGTAGGTCATTGAACCAGGAGTATGTCCAGGCGAATGGATACATCTTACATGGACATCTTGAAGATTGAACAATTCATCGTCTTGTATCGAATGAAAATCAAATGGTGCTGAATCGAAATCGTCCTGATGGACAGCATATGGCGCATTGAAGTACGGTCCACCCGAGAGATAGTCGGCTTGTAGATGGGTCTCAAATACCATTTTCAGAACAACTTCTTTTGATTTCATGAAATCATCATAGAATTCCAGACTTCGAGATGGATCGAAGAGGAACATCTCGCCATCGTTTATCAGTGCGTAAGAACATGAGGCTTTGGCTGGGCGAATGAATTGCCATAACTCATATGCATCATCTTTCAACAATCTAGGAATCAATAGGTCTCCCCAAGCATTGATTCCACCTCTCAAGAAACCGATTTCATCAATACCATTGGCATTGATTATCGCCGCAATCATCGCCGAAGATTCTTCTTTGGCGCAAATCACTCTGATGGCTTTGTTCAATGGGATTTGAGCGATGGCTTGTTCTTCGTCGGAAAGGAAGTCATCGAATGGGATATTCAGGTTTTCAATCTGTCTAGGTCCTTCGATGTTGAAACGAGAGTAGTCATCTTCATTTCTGACATCGATTATTGCAAATTCAATTTCGGACTCGAACTCCATGAATAGTTCTTCAGCAGTGATTTCTTGCATCAAATCTCCTCATAGCGATAGCGTACTGTTCCCACCCCTCTCGAGAACGGGTAATTGAATAATCTCACCGTACAGCGCGGGTCCTGTGGTCCATGTCCCCACTATCCCTTCCTCTCCACGAACGTTGTGGGCCAATGCTATCCATGGCCTTCCTTCATCATCGATTTCTATGTCGATGAAGTCTCCGAAGCCTCCGCAACGTACGTCTCCACAATCCTCAGTGGTATCTAGAGGATCTTCGAATAGATTGACTGAGACCGAGGTGATGAGAGGATGCTCGTTGAATGCGTCGGTCATGACTGCCATGTATCCATTCCAACCGTTCTGTCCATCTTGGAGTCCTATGTACCCAAGAGCGACTCGACCTTCATCTCCTGCAAATATGGTTGGGAATCCAGACTGGTTGACTCCGGGGGCAGCAATCATCATCGGTGCGGACCATGTATCACCTTGGTCTCTGGAATATGCATACCATGGCATTTGGTCCAGTGATATCCAAGTCGCATGGACATTTCCACCTTCATCCACAGCTACTGCAACTTCGTGACTATGCCAACCATCCTGCATCTGAACCTCAGTGGTTATCGTGTGTTCACTCCATGTGTATCCTCCGTCAAGACTGCGATAGACAGCAGGGCCATCGCAGGAGGGGTTGCCACGATAGATGGAACCATCAGTTCCACCTGCAAGGTGGCCATGCAAGCCCGAGCATTGCGGAGTGCCAATCGGATATCCAGGCCTTTGTAGATCCCATGACATTCCACCGTTCAGACTACGGCTGCATTGTGGGCCAAGTGCACTTGAACCAGTATTGATGCAGACTACGTAGATGGACTCGTGAAACCCGATGTAATCTACATCCGGCAGCGAAGCGATCGATTGATGATCCTGTGGTGAATAGTACCCCTCTGCACTGAATGG
>CAXRJY010000138.1:0-7670 GCA_964230915.1 Candidatus Poseidoniaceae archaeon
ATTCGTCCTACCGTAGTCACATATTCTTCGCTAATGGATGGTAAGGAAACATGCTCATCTTCTTCTTCTTCTGGCCAGTCATCGATATCGACCACATGCATCAGAACCGTGGCTCCTCCACACAAACCACTTTTGCGAGGCGGAGGCTCTCCATTGCCTAATTCTGGGTCATGCTCGAGAGCATAGATGCGAGATAGTTGTGATTGAATCCAATGACTGTTTCCACTGATTGCTGCACCTCGGCGGGAAAGCAGTTCATTGACCATTGTGATGTCATTCTTACGTTGCTTCTTGAACAAGAATCTAGTGAACCATCCTGGGCGTTTCAAGGTTCCATCAACCCGCCTGTGCAGCACATCCTCATGCAACCAACGTGGAGGCTCTAGACAGTGGTAATGGATTCCAATTCCCTGAGGTATCAAGGGGAGAATCTCAAGAGTTCCACGGGAGACTGAAAGGTGGATGACGTCAGTCGAAGCAATGGCCTCCCTCAAACCAGAGATTCCTGCCCATTCCTTGGCTGCAGCCTTCGATTCTGAGCCTTTGATTTCTGCCAAAGCACCCTTTGGGGGAGTGTATGTTCTATGCGGTTTCAATATCTTGATATCTAGACCTTCAACCATTTTTTCTGCATGCTTTGGGAATTGCAAAGTAGCAAGTGTCAGATCCCATCGCTTGGACCATTCTCTGAAAACGGTCATCAATTCCCGTTCCGCTCCTCCCAAAGAGGCGAACGAAGCACGTACGACGAGCAACTTCAGTCGCCCCTCATCAGTGGCCATGTCTATGCGAGGTCGACCATCTACCTATGAAACCGGCGTGGTCCGGTTGCCTGACTTGCCGTGTTATCTTGTCATTCCATTGAAAAGGGGAACCGGTGTGGGCGCACCATGTCCGAGGGTAAAGTCGCTCTGATAACAGGGGTTACAGGCCAAGATGGCTCCTATCTCTCCGAACTATTGTTGAGCAAGGGTTACGAGGTCTATGGGCTGGTTCGAAGGACCAGTCAACCCACACTCGGCAGATCCTTGATCAACCATTTGAACTCAAATGAGAAATTCCATCTCATCAACGGGGACCTGACGGACCAAGCGAGCATTGACAATGCCATCAAAGAAGTCCAGCCAGATGAATTCTACAACCTCGGAGCCCAATCTTTCGTTCCAGAATCCTGGCGTTCACCTCTGATGACAGCAGATGTCACTGGAATGGGTTCATTGCGTTGCCTTGAAGCATTGAAGCGAAACAAACCCGATTGCCGCTATTACCAAGCAGGCTCTTCAGAACAATTCGGCGAGGTGCGAGAGATTCCACAGACCGAGATGACGCCTTTCCACCCACGTTCTCCGTATGGCTGTGCAAAGGTCTTCGCTTTCGAAATCACCAGAAATTATCGTGAGTCATATGGATTGTTTGCCTGTACTGGTATTCTCTTCAACCATGAGAGTCCTAGACGTGGATTGGAATTCGTCACAAGAAAGGTGACAATGACCGCAGCAAGAATAGCCTCAGGTTTCGATGAGTACCTTTCGATTGGAAATGTAGATGCCAAGAGAGATTGGGGTTTTGCCGGTGACTATGTTGAGATGCAATGGCGAATGTTGCAACAGGATGAACCCGATGACTACGTCATCGCTACAGGCGAGACACATTCTGTGAAGGACTTCATCGACCTTGCTTTTTCCCATGTTGGAATGGAATTGACCTGGGAGGGTGAAGGGGTTGACAGAATCGCAAAGGACCAGAATGGAGTTGTGCGTGTTCGAACCAATCCCAAATTCTTCCGTCCAGCAGAAGTTGACCTGCTGATCGGCAAGTATGACAAGGCAGAGGCTGCTTTGGGTTGGAAGCCAAGTATCACCTTTGCTGGATTGGTTCAGATGATGGTTGACGCGGATGTCGCACTTGTGGAAGAAGCCAAGGAGCATGGTTTTGCACCACCAATGCCACCTGAGTGATTCAGAACATTGAATCCCATGCTTTGGCCATATTCTTGCAGTAGGTATCTTTTGAGAACTTCTCAGCCCTTTGGATTGACTCCTGACAACGTCCTTCAGTCAAGCCTTTTATCGCCTGTTTCCATGCTTGTGGGTCATCCACAGGCAATAGGTTGGAAGTGGGTGGAATTTCGTTGGCGGAACCAATATCAGCCACCAATGCTCTAGTTCCTCCAGCCATCGCTTCCAGTGGCGGGTATCCAAAACCTTCTGCGATGCTTGGGAACAGTAATGCATCAGCATGTTGCCATGCAGCAATCAAATCCATTTCAGAGACCCTGCCTCTCCATCGCAGATCAACGCCGTGGGTTGCAGCAAGGGCTTTGAGATATTTTTCAGCATCTGAATCTGATTCAGCCCCTATCTTGTGAACGATGACACCTTTCAGACCGCGGCAGGATTGAATGGCGAAGTCAAGTCTCTTGCGAGGCTCCTCAGAACCAACCAATAGCAGATGTTTTCCGTCTTCATTCATCCATGCAGGTGGATTCATTGGATTCTTCTCTGGGTTTCTGTCACTGAGGTCAAGACCTAATGGGACACAAGTGCTGGCAATATCAGGAAAATGTTCCTTGACTTCTAGCAATGTTGTTGCTGAATCACATATCAAAAGGTCAGCTCGACTCAAGCCTGCTTTCAGTTTGGCGAGATCCTTACGTCTGACTGGGCCGGGTTTCTGTTCTCCAACCTCAATTCCTTCGACGACTCTCGGGAATAGATGAAAGAGGTCGTGTACGGTGACTGAAACTGGAATTGGACAATTTTCGGGAACCAGATGTGCTTGTTCCTGGTCACTGATATGGAGCATATCCATCAGCGCTAGTGACTGCTTGACTCTAGTAGGGTTTGAGCGCCACCGTCGATTGATTCGAGTTGCAGGATTTCCACCGAGTTCGTGTTCAACAACTCCTCCCACAGCATAACCTTCGATACAATCGGTATCAAGAGCCGTCAACAGGTCATGATGCGCTCGACCAAGACCCGAAGCAGAGCCAACTGCTCCACCTCTGGCTAACAGAACATTGCGCACCATGTCTTCGCCAGCATACGCTGCATTTCAAACGCTGCTATCATAGAAGGTGGTTATCTTACGAGTGGCAGGTGTTTCACAGGGGGGGCGATTCCAAGGTCCTTCGGAAATTCCATCACTTTCTCGGGAATTGGAATAGGAATTATTTCCTTGCCGACCAATGCTACGCGACTAGGACGTGAGTCGTCCAGCACCTTGCGCCCAACCATCGGTGCCAATTCTTCACTGAATTCAAGAATATCATCGTGGCTCGGCATATTGTCAATCGACATCACCTCTCTGCTGTGTCCGACGAAAACGTAGCCCTTGCATTCGATGAAATCAGGGTCAGCCCGGTTGTCTAGAGCAGCGTATTGTGGAATATGTTCCTTGGCCATGTTCTCACCCTTGACCAAAGTATGCCTACAAACGATGCGAGTGTCAAGGCTAGGGAGGAGGTCGATGGTCTCCTCGAATTTTTCCCATGCTCCACTGTTCCACTTAGGTTTGCAGATCTTATCGAATACCTGTTTATTTGGAGCATCAACACTAACATAGAGTTGAGTTGGCAAAGTGTCTAGATTTTCAAGAGCCTTAGGCAGTGTTCCATTGGTCACTAACATTGTAGTCATGCCATGTTTATGACATAGTTCGATGTATTCTCCGAGTTTGGTGTAAAGAGTTGGCTCCCCATTCAGTGAAATGGCGACGTGCCTCGGGTTCTGCGCCTCAAGATATTTCTCGGGAGTGACGCCGATGTTTCCACCATATCCAGTCAGCAGTCTTCTTTGGGCACGCACGCTTTCATAGAGTAATTCTTTTGGATCTTGGTCCGTCAATTCCAGTGAGTCCATGTGTGGTTCTCTCCAACAATATGTGCAGGCCAGATTGCACTGGTCCACTACCGGACTCATCTGTAGGCAATTGTGGCTCTCGATGCCGTAGAATTTGCCTTTGTAGCATTGGCGGTCTCTTAGAAGACTCTCTTTTGTCCAGTGGCATATCTTGACACCACCGTGTTCACCGACGATGTGGTAGCGCTGCTTCTGTAACTTTGCCTTGAGTGCAGGATCCATGCCCATGGTATCACGCCCTGAGTCCGGATTCCTCAAAGGGGCCGGCTCGAACACTTCGGCGAGAGGTCATTTGGTCTTGAAAGCAACCCTTACCTCAAGACCGTGTTCTTACTGGCGATGATGTTGAGCAGTATCTCCCCCATGTCTCTTGCATATGCACATAATCTTCTGATAGTTTCAGAGACTCTGAATTGGTAGAGAACAGATGTGGCGCTGGCTCTTCCCCCCCAAAGTGAATCCTCATGTTCAGAGAGGCTGATCTGTGCTTCCTTCAATGCCATTCTGGCATCGTGTATTTCGTGGGGGTCTTCAGTTCGGATGTTGATCATCAGGGCTTTGATCGATGATTGCCATATCTCCAGTTTATTCAATGGCGCCTCATCGAAACCTAGGTTTGGTTTTCTTTCTGTTGAAGTGATCAACTGAGCAAATAATTGAGCATGGTCTCCCATCCTTTCGAAGACACGAGCAAGATTCGCCATCTCGATTGCACTTCTCCTATCGGTTCCAAGTTCTGTAGCCACTTTGTGGGATTCGAGCAATGCCCCTACCTGCCTTTGTATGAGCAACTGCATTGCATCCATTTCACGCTCACGTTCTTCGATATCATCCAGTAGTGATTCATCTTCTCCTGATAGGACATCGACAATGTCACGAATTATTGAGGTGAGTTGCAGATACATACGGTTCAGGGTCGATTGGATTGGCATTTCACCGATATTCAGGATGTTGAGCAACTCGATCACCTTCTCATTCTCATCCATTATCTCGAATCCAGTTGTAATTCGCAGAAACCGTTTGATTCGTGTCTTATGGTCTCGAGTGAAACCATCCTTGGAAACAAGTTTGATTCGGTTTGCTGAAGCGATATACGCGGCCACCAGGTGATCTACCAGTGAAGCGACCGGGATTCTATTCACATCCAAGGTCATCTCTTCTCTTTTGGGCTTCTGTTCTTGAGCCGGAGTCAACCGAAGTGCTCCACTTGGACGCCAGTCCATTTTGAGACCATCCTTTGCTTCCATGGCATGATGAGATGCCCATTCTTTGGGAATGCTGACTGTGAAAGTTGCTCCACCCGTCATCTGTACTCTACGGGTGTGAATACTACCTGGTCCAGTTGCCATGAAACAAGCATTATACATATGGCTATATATTTTACCTAGAATCTAAGTGATATACCGTTCGCGTCGCCATAGGTTCATGTGGACATTGGTCATCATTGCATCTCTCGCGATAGCCGCTTACATGGCTTGGAACATCGGTGCCAATGATGTAGCCAATGCCATGGGAACCAGTGTTGGTAGCGGTGCGCTGACTCTCAGGAGAGCGATCTTGGTTGCAGCGATATTCGAATTCTGCGGAGCGGTCTTTTTCGGTGGACACGTCACTGATACTATTCGTAAAGGAGTCTTGGATTTTGGAGGAGAGGATTTCAGCAGAGAATTGAGTCAGAAATTGATGTATGGTTTCATGGCTGCCCTTCTTGCTGCAGCAATCTGGTTGACCGTAGCAACAAAGATGGGATTGCCAGTTTCAACCACTCATAGCATTGTTGGAGGCGTCATTGGAGTGGGACTCTTCATTCAACCCTCCTCAGTCAATTGGGGAAAAGTGATTGAGATTGTATTGAGTTGGATCGCTTCTCCATTACTTGGAGCGGTTCTTGCTTTCCTATCCTTCTATGCTATCAAGAAATTGATCATGGAGCATGATGACCCTCTCAAGAGGACGAGGTCTCTCGCTCCAATAATGGCATTCCCGACTTTCGCTGTACTCGGATTGGCTTTGCAATTCAAAGCCTTGAAGGGCTTTTTCAAGAATCTGGACAGCAGAGGAATAATCGATTCAGGAAAATGGCTACCTGAAGCAGAGAACGGAACCTGGAATCCATTATCGGATACAGCGTGGATACCTCTGAACAGTATATTGGTTGCTTGTTTCATAGGCGCCATCGCCAGTCTTCTCATGGCTGCTGCATTGCGTAGATATGAGTTCAAGGAGGAAGGATACGCAGGCATGGAGAGAGTTTTCATCTGGTTGCAGATAATCACTGCATGTTATGTTGCATTCGCTCACGGTGCCAATGACGTGGCAAATGCCATTGGTCCTATGGCTGCCATATGGGATATTTCCACTTCGCCAACAGGCACCTTGTCCCCAGACAAGGTCGAAGTACCGATTGGGTTGCTGCTTCTTGGAGGAATAGGCATCACCATTGGTGTTGCAACCTGGGGCTACAAAGTCATGGATACCATCGGTAAGAAGATCACTCACATCACCCCATCGCGAGGTTTTGCTGCAGAATTTGGAGCTGCAACCACCGTGCTCATATTCTCCATGCCTTTCATCGCTGTGCCGATTTCCACGACTCACACCTTGGTAGGTGCTGTGGTTGGAGTTGGACTTGCAGGTGGTGCTTCAGCGGTTGATTTCAAGGTATTCGCCAAGATTGCGGGTAGTTGGGTGGCTAGTCTGCCAGTTGCTGGAGTTGGTGCAATCGTACTCTACATTCTGTTTGCAGGTTCTCCAACCAATGTTGCCATCATCCTTCCATTGGCGATATTATCGGTCATTTATGTGATGAGGAAAGAAGACGAAATCGCAGAAGACACGAGCGCGATTGTTCAGGCCGAGACGCCTGTTGGAGAGGATGGAGGCGGACTTCTGGACCTCTTCCATCAGCATGCAGCAGCGGTTGAAGATACGGTCAATCACATGATGGATGCAGTTTCAATAGCAGTCTCTGGTAAGATTCCCGAGGCCGAGATATCGGCAACACAAGAGGCAGAATTGAAGGCTGATGAATTGAAGACGGCAATGAGAGATTCGATGTCCGGTGTTAGATTGGCATTCAGTCGTGAGACTTTCCTTCACATGATCACGCGCCAAGACAGGATTGCTGATTATGCTCAAAATGTTGCTGAACAACTATCATTCCGAACCCTGTATCACAATGAAAAAGCGCGAAAACTGGTAGAAGAGCATGCTGAACGCGTGGTTTCCACGGTGAGAAAATATGAGGATACTGTTGAGATGTTGAAGAATCTGGCATATTCAGGATTCTCAAAGAAGGAGCAATCAGCAGTTCTTGAGATGATCAGGGAAGTCAACCTCTTGGAGCATGAAGCAGATGAGGCTGAGCGTGAGGCTGCAGCATTCGTGTTCTCCGAGGGTGACGATGACCCATTGGGTGCAATGCACATGTATCGAGTGTTGCAGAGACTCGATGATGTGGCAAATGCTGCTGAAAAGGCTGCCAATGCATTCTTGCCGATAGTATCCGAATAAGTGTTGTAAAGCACACTAGGTGTTGAAAATACACCGTAGTGTGTGGCTTTTCACTCGTTGATACATATAGGAGTGGGAGCACAACATATACTGCCGGAAGGCGGGAAATGGTAGAATGGATGATTATCTGGACACATTTGTGCATGAATTGATGGAAAAACAGCAGTACCGCAGTGGAATTTTTCCAAAGCGTAGGTCATTGAGTGAGATTTTTCTCGCTTTCCGCCGGCGCCGTTTGTAGCGCGAAATCCTTGAATGAGTAGCCGCAGCGGTATCTGTGAAGCCAGAACCATGGGC
>CAXRJY010000139.1:0-2865 GCA_964230915.1 Candidatus Poseidoniaceae archaeon
TGCATTGCTGCAACTTCGTGCCCATGGTGGGTTTTGAGTCCAGGATACAGAAGTCTAGTCACCTTGGGATGGGATGCCAGCCTTTCTACTAGATATTCTGCATTATCACAATGCCTTTCAATTCTAATGGCGAGTGTGCGAATTCCTCTGATGGTCAAAAAGCAATCGAGTGGTGCCGGCACTCCTCCAACTGTATTTTGAAGAAAGCGTATCTTTTCATTGAGTTCTTCATTTCTAGTGACCACGTATCCAGATATAACATCACAATGTCCTGATACATATTTCGTGGATGAACTACAACTGATATCTGCTCCAAGTTCCAGTGGGCGTTGGAGGATTGGGCTGGCAAAGGTATTGTCAACCACCACTATCCATCCTCTTTCGTGTGCCTTGGCGGAAAGTGCGGCAATGTCGTGAATATTCAACAGGGGGTTGGTTGGAGTTTCTAACCAAAGCATTCTCGTGTTTTCTTGAGCGCATGCCTCAAGGTCTCCTGGGCCAAGTTCACTGTATGTCGTTTCAATTCCAAACTTGGAAAGCACTTCGTCAAAATATCTACCCGTTCCACCATAGAGATCTGATGCTGCAATGATGTGATTTCCTGATTCTAACAATTGAGTTACTGTAGTTATTGCCGCCATTCCACTAGCGAATGCGCTTCCAAATGCTTTGACATCTGGTGATTCAAGAATTGCAACCGCCTCTTCCAAGGTATCTCTAGTTGGATTCTGTGAACGAGAATATTCGTATCCTGTATGCTCAGCAAAATCTCTTTGCACATAGGTTGATGTCTGAAAAATTGGCGTCTGTACCGAGCCTGTTTTTTCATCAGGTACCGAAGCAGCATGTACTGAACGTGTTGATTCTCCTACATCTTTCATATTCTCATTCCTCCCAGTCATCAGGCTCAAACCCATTCTCGCGAAGCCATTCATCATTGTAGAGTTTTGAGAGGTAAGGGTTACCCGCATCGGGCATTATCACAACTATCATCGCTGCTTTTCCAGCAGCATCGCATTCCGCAGCAATTTCAAGGGCTGAATGGAGGGCTCCTCCACAAGAGCCGCCACAAAACAACCCCTCTCTCCGAGCCAGAGAGCGGGTCATTCGGAAACACTGTTCATCATCTACTTGTCTGATTTCATCTATCACTGAGAAATCTGTTGCGGATGGGATGAAGTCTTCACCAAATCCTTCAACCTTGTAGGTGTGCGGAGTGCCAAGAGTGCCGTGTTCAAAGTATTCTTTCAATATTGAGCCAACTGGGTCAACTCCTATTATCAACGGGGCTTTCTTTTCTTCCGATTCTGCACAATCTATCAAAGCGCGACCGCAGCCAGTTATGGTCCCACCAGTACCCATGGTTGCTACAAAATGAGTGATGCGACCTTCCGACTGTCTCCAGATCTCAGGCCCGGTGGTCTTGATGTGTGCCAACGGATTGGCTTGGTGAGAATATTGGTCTGGATACCAAGCATCTGGAATTTCGCGTGCCAATCTTGCGGCGACTTCGTAATAGGATCGTGGATCGTCTTTCTCAACTGCCGTTGGGCAAATATGAACTTCTGCACCTATTGCCCGTAGTAGGTCTATCTTCTCCTTCGACATCTTATCTGGCATGGTAAAGATACACCGATATCCGCGTTGAGCCGCTACCATCGCCAATCCAATTCCTGTATTTCCACTGGTTGCTTCAATAATTGTTCCGCCGGGCTTCAATAACCCTTTTTCTTCAGCATCCATAACCATGAATTGGCCAATCCTATCCTTGATGGAACCACCGGGATTGCATCTTTCTAATTTGACCCAAATCTCTGAACCTTTCAAATGAGAAGTGATCTTGTTTAGCTTGATGAGTGGAGTTTCTCCGATGGCCGAAACCGCGTCGGCAAATGCTCCTCGTGGCAGGCTCATGGCCCTTGCTGAAAGAGGATGGTCTTCATCCTTGTCAATGGCTATTCCTCTTCCGATTCCTCTTCAATGCGCATTTGAGACTCAACCAATAAATTCCCAGCAAGCAATATGCCGCCGCCAACGATTAACCAAAATGTGAACTCATTCAATCCCTCCACTAAAGCGTAAATGGTTGCCCAAACCGGTTCGAGCGCGTAAATTATGGCGGCATGCACGGGGTGTAGGTGTTTCTGGTGCATATTAAGCAACATAATGGCGATGAATGAACCCAGAAAACCTAGTAAAAACAACCAAATGAGCACATCTTGTTCCATCAATAACGAAAAGACTTCTCCGAACGATGGTGAATTTGTTGGGGCGAAAAACAGTGCTAAAATCAGTGTGATAAATGATGCGATCACCACTATGATGAATGATGATTGAGTTACTGCCAATGGGTCTGTTCTTCTTGTGATGGAATCTGTTGCCAATATATGGAAAGCGAATAATAACGCACACAATACTGTGAGTAATTCAGCCCACCCCCATGTGATATGAGGGGGGCCATCAATGAATCCCGCTCCAAATGTTGCCATCCCAACTCCAATGATCAATGTCAACGTGAGAGGGTGCTTTCTAAACGCCAGTCCAATCAATGCTGTAAAAACAACATAAAGACTTGTCAAAAAAGCGGAAACTGCTGGTGTGATTTCATTCAGTGCAAGCATTTGGGTCAAGAATCCTCCAAACATCAACAATCCGAGTATTGTGCCCCCTTTCCACACATTCTTGTTCATCAATCCAGTTCGTGCCCTCTTGCTGAAAACCGGTAAAGAAATTGCGGCTATCAAGAACCTGATGAATATCATGAATCCCACAACTGTGGCAAGATGCCAATTCTCAAGATGTAGGGATGCGGAATCCAGTGCCTTCTTCATCCAAACAAAAGTTGCTCCCCATATTAGAGTCACA
>CAXRJY010000140.1:0-10199 GCA_964230915.1 Candidatus Poseidoniaceae archaeon
GTGGTCTCAGCACTGAAACAAACCTGTCAATGGGTCGAGGAGAATGACGATATCAGACTGATGATAATTCGAGGTTCCAAACCTGAACCACCTGCTGAGGGAAAGAGAGCAAAACCAAAATCATTTGTTGCTGGTGCCGATATCAGCGAATTCGTAGGCAAGGATTCCAAAGAAATTCGAAAATCATTTGAAGACAATGCTTGGGAAGCGATATGGAATCTCAGTAAACCAACCATTGCCATGGTCGATGGATTTGCACTTGGTGGAGGACTGGAAGTCGCTCTATCATGCGACTTGAGAATAGTTAGCGAGAATTCGCGATTCGCTACACCTGAAATCAATCTGGGCTTGATTCCTGGAGGGGGTGGAACCCAGAGACTTTCTCGCCTCGTCGGATATGGCAAGGCGATGGAGATGGTCATGGGAGGTGAGATGATCAATGCTGAAGAAGCCCTTGCAATCGGTTTGGTCAATCATGTTCATTCAAGCGAGAAACTGGAGGAAGCAACTCTACTTCTCGCTAGAAACATTGCCAGCAAATCACCACATACGCTGAAAGTAGCGAAAGCAACCATCAGGGCTGCACTGGAACAACCACTGGAAAAGGGCATCTCGATCGAAGCGGATGCATTCGCAGGGCTGTTCGATAGCGAAGATAAAGAAATCGGGGTCAAGGCTTTCCTTGAGCGCAAAGACCCTGAATGGGTTGGTCGTTGATCACTCTTCTATCTCATCACGAAGTGCTGCGAGTTTTGATTGACTCTGCATAACTGGCGGTGGTGGTAATGTTCCAACCATTGGTGGAGGAGGTAGAGGCAAGCCACCTGCCGGTAATGGCAAAGGCAGACCGCCAGGCAAAGGTAAACCTGCAGGCAAGGGGAAGCCTCCGGGCAATAGTTGCTCTTCAGGTTCCTCAACCTCAGCCTTTCTGAATCCTTCATCCAGAGGAATACGTACTTTGACTACTCTGTCTTCATCGATGCGAATGAAGGTTGAACCATATGGGTGACCTGGAGAAACACTGGCAGGCTCATCAAGAACTGTCAATCCATGTTCAGGGTCTGACAATAGCGCTACCAAGTCCTCTCTGTCCTGATTATCATCCCACATCTTGGCTGCTGATGCTCTTACCTCAGCCATTTGTTCACGGCGTCTGGCCTCGATACGTTGACGAATCTCAGCATGGCGACGACGCCGTTCGTCGACAGTATCCTCAATCCTTGATTCCTCGATGGATTCGGCATCGATCTCAACAACATATTGGTCAGCAATATGGATGTCATCGATTTCTTCGATATCTTCTACCGCGATTTGAATCTCCTCTTCGGAGTCATCGGAATCCTCTTCTTCCTTGGCTCTGATCTTCGCCATCTTCCTCTCGCGCAATGTTGCTCCATCAAGAGGGTCTGATTTGATTGGTTCTGGAAGATCCACGGCGGCTTCGGCTTCTTCTTCAGCCTCCGTTTCAACCAATTTTCTACGAACAATGACTTTCTTCGGTTTACCTGGAATGATGATGAAAAGGAAGGATTGTACTAGGATAGCACCGATGAATCCCCACTGGGCACCTTCGGTCATTTCACTTACTCGGGCGAGATAAAATCCAAATGTACCAAAGGCTCCTACAGCGAGCATCATTCTCAGACCACCGCCCATGGTTACCGAACAGGCCAACAGCAATTCACCTTTGACGATGACGGCGCGAAGGAATCGCTAATCATCTTCGATATCAAACAACTCATCCAAAGCGAGCCTACGGTGGCTGAATCTGTGTTTCAATGAGGTCGGTATTGCTCCAAATGGCCTACCATCGCTACTTGTACCATCGTCCAAATCATCTGGAATAAAGATGGGATCGAAGCCAAAACCCTCTCTTTCTACCATTTTCTCGCCAATACTGCCCCTACAAACACCTCTGCCGATACGCGTTTGTTCACCATCCCACAACACCGCAACGGCTTCAAAATGTGCACTTCTCTGTTCATCCATCAAACTTAGAATCCCAGCACAACCCAATGACTTGAAGACATGAGATGAATAAACTCCGGGAAAACCAGGGAATGCGTGAATGAACAAGCCTGAATCCTCGACAAGAACTGCATCAGAAGAACGACCGTCTGATTTGAGTAAAGCGATGGCTTGGACCAATTTTGAAAGCGCCACTTCCTCCAAGGTATCGGCTTGTGGTTCAATGAGTTCTGGTACCTTACCATCTATCACGAGTTGCTCTAGAGACCACTCTGAAGAGGCAAGATGATGTTCAGCCTCACGCAACTTACCTTGATTAGAGGTCAGGAAGCAAAGTCGGCGGGCCATGAACATCGGAACAGCCCGAACTCCTTTTTGATGTCGGCAACATGATGCAGCGAATCAGGCACGGAGTTTCATGGAAGCGAAGATTCTGGTTTACATCGCCTTCGGCGGTGCCATTGGCGCCGTACTTCGCTATCTGATCGGACAATGGCTGACAACGGAAGAGATGCCATGGGGAACCCTGACTGTGAATCTAGTGGGTTCACTTCTTTTGGGGGCATTGATGGGAGCAGCTGCAAATAATGAGATGATTAGCAAAGAGATGGTCATGTTTCTTGGCATCGGCATCCTAGGTTCCTTCACCACTCTTTCAACCTACAGTTTTGAGACCATTGAACTATGGAGACAGGGAGAGACCACGCGCTCCCTGCTCTATGCAGGTACCACTGCTATCATTGCGCCACTGCTAGCATTGCTAGGTTGGTTAGGGGCTGAGAAACTGTTCACTTGAATCTCAACCGTGATATCTGACTCGAGTGCGGATATCCTGTAATCTCTTAATCACCTGAGTAGCACTGGGCAATGGCCCACCACTACTGTCTGCAACAGGGCCTTCATCACTATCTAGAGAAAGATATCCGGATTCGACCATCGACATCGCCTCTTCATATTCAGGATGACTTGCAGATAGAATCTCTTCAAGAACGTGGAGATCTATGCCGAACTGTTCCACTTCTGTAGATACTCTGGAAAGACCGAGGTCAACTACTGCTGGAGTTCCACCATGTTGCCAGAGGATGTTGTTAGTGGATAGATCACCATGGACAATACCTACTCTGTGCATTGTACGAATGACTCTACCAACCTCGTTGAAAATCTCTTCACTGCCACTGATTCCACCTCGCAATACATCGATCAATGGTTCACCATCCACTTTGCTCATGATCATGGTGAAGGAATTTCTGTCAAGTTGGAGAATCGATGGAATACGAATTCCACAACCCACCAATCTTCGTAGAGAACGACATTCTGCATCAAGCCGGCGGCGGGTCAAGAGACGGTCGAGGTCCGGATGTCTCCATCTTCTCTTCAATCGAATCTTCTTGACCGCTGGAATTCCCAGCCATATGCCTACACGAACCTCGGCTTCGGCTCCAAGATGGAGACGGCCCTCATCCTTCCACAGCATCGGCTCCCCAACATCAACCCGCAGAAGGGATGGCTTCAAAGGGATGGCCCTGTAAGATTGGCTCGAGGGGGAAGGAAATGACTCTCAGTCTGCCGATGTGCGAGATTGCAGGACAGAATCCTGACCTCTCAGAAGAAGAGTTGCATCAGCGTATTGATGCTATCAAGAAAAGGCTTGGAAAGAACCTCTTGATTCTCGGTCATCATTACCAAAGAGACAGCATTGTACAACATGCTGACCTACTCGGAGATTCCTTCTTACTATCCAAACTGGCCAGTGAAAGTGAAGCCAGCAATATCGTGTTCTGTGGTGTCCACTTCATGGCGGAATCAGCAGACATCCTGAGTCGAGATTCGCAGAAAGTGAGTCTACCAAATCTAAGGGCAGGTTGTAGTATGGCAGATATGGCAAATCTTGAGCAGGTCGAAGACTGCTGGGATGAATTGATTTCTGAGACAGGATTGATCGACCCAAAAGACCGTGTTGATCAATGTGCACCTGCAGAGGATGGAGAAGCCTGTTTGGTTCCAGTCACTTACATGAATTCAAGCGCTGAATTGAAGGCTTTCGTTGGAGATCATGGCGGAGTGGTCTGCACTTCGTCAAATGCAGCCGGTGTCTTGGAATGGGCATTTGAGAGAGCCGGTCCAGAAGGCAAGGTTCTGTTCTTCCCAGATCAACACCTCGGACGAAACACAGGGCTCTCTATGGGAATCTCAGAAGATAACATGATGATATGGACGCCAGATGAAAACCCAGATTCAGAACATCTCGAAAATGCCAGAATAATTCTCTGGCATGGATATTGCAGTGTCCATCGAAGATTCAACGTTTCACAGATAGATGAACTCAGGAAATCAGAGCCTAATGCCCTTGTGGTGGTTCATCCTGAATGCAGGAGAGAAGTTGTGGATGCGGCCGATGCCGTCGGTTCGACTGAATTCATCAGGCGATATGTAGCAGAAGCACCCAGTGGAAGCACGATTGGTGTAGGTACTGAGATCAACATGGTCAAAAGACTGGATTCCGAGTATCCGGACAAGAAGGTGGAATGTCTTGACCCACTCGTTTGTCCGTGCTCCACCATGTACATGATTCACCCCTCCTATCTGCTCGATGTTTTGCAAAGGATTGAAGCGGGTGAAGAAGCCAATCGAATTGTAGTTCCTGAAGAAACTGCAATCAGTGCCCGAACTGCGCTATCGCGAATGCTGTCAATCCCCATTTGAACCCGAGTTATCCTCTGTACGGGCTTCCATACTACGCTTCCAGATATGTAGACAGACCAACGGAATCAAGATGATGGTTGCGACCTGTAAGGAAGTGGACGAGTATGGTTGTAGTTCCATATTCCTTGGATGAACCTTGGTTGAAACCACGCTTCCATCTTCAACCACTTGCCAAACGATATGATCTTCGGACACTTGGGGATTTCTTTGGTCGATAAGATCCTCAGTTAGACGTTCTGTCAAATTCTTGTCAAGGTCATAATACCAGATTTCATGATCCTGAAACTGTTCACTCGGCTGAACTGGATTAAGGTGCCACTGTGATGCCCAGACAACCAAGCCATTTCCTACAACTGGGTCATGTGCTGGATATTTTGGGTCAGAAAGCAACTGACTGATTCCTGTTTCTAGGTCGATGAGGACCAACCTATCTGTAGCGGTGACATTCACTGTAGCCACTAACCACTTCTCATCCAAGTCGATATCAACCACTGTTGAATTGATTTCATCGATTACGTATCCCCAACTTCTCAAGGTATCATCCTGTTCCACAGGTGCAGTCACATTCAGTGGATAATCAACAAATCCCTGTGTACCGATCTTCCCCACTCTGACTATTGAATTATTATCGGAAAAAACCGCAGCCAATCCATTTCCATCTATTGCTAGATTGATTACCTCTGCTTGCTCATCCTGCAGGCTTGGTGTCTCAATGGTATCACCTGTAGTCGATACCCCTCTCATCTGTCCATTCTCGACTAGAACTACCACCATTTCATTCAACCCAATACTGCCAATCTTGACAGAAGTTGGATTTGAAACAGGAAGAACCGTTGCTTCAATGTTAGGCCATTCTAGGAGATTCATAATCCATAATTCCGTTGAATTGGCGACTGCAACCATATCTCCAGCCGTATCATGTAATGCACTCATGGTCAATTGCGGATGAGGAATCACCTGTGGGTCATTTGGATTGGCCAAATCGACCATGACGAGAACTATCCCTTCACTGCGGTTATCTAGACTGACCAACCAACCATCTGCAGCAACTGCACCAACAGGAGCCTCAACACCAGTGACCGGTAAGTCACGATGAGTCATGTCCCACACAATAACACTGGAAGTGATGATGACGACTATGAAAATGGCCCAACCTGTCTCGTGACTGGATGGATGTCTCAATGCATTCAGTAATTTCTTCGTTCTAGATGAAATCCACCATGATACGCGATGTGGACGAGTCACGATGGTTGCCAATCTTGCGTTCAATGTTCTCTCATCAAGGACATTCCAAACCGCTTTGTTGTATCGTTCAGTCAATCTGACCGCCACTGCAGCCACTATCATTCCGCCGATGATATCCACGAACCAATGGATTCCAAGGTAGACGATTGTGAAACAAGTAACAATAAGATAGACGAAAAGGAAGTTGCGATACTTTGTCCATCTGTTATCATCATCCCATCTGACAATACACAACCAAACTCCGAATGGTATCCCGATATGTAAACTGGGCATCCCATTGGTGAACGGGTCTATTCGTTCAAACCAATCATTGATCTCTGGCGTCAGATCGTAAGCCAAAGTCTTCATCGCTGGAATATGGTCACCGGTGACTCTGACATTGAAGAACAAGTAGAATGGAACTGCTAATGCATAGATGAAAAATACGCAGAGGGAAACCCTGTCAGCCATGAAACGGTCGTTGAAATAGCAGAAATAGATGATGCTGAAATATACCACCATCAGATATCCTGAGACATAGAAATGTGTCAGTGAAATAGTCAACCAATCGGCCTCAAATGCCTGTTGTACCCAAAGAACCAAGTCACCCTCGATGGCATATACCCAGGCAGTCATCTCCAATTGAGTATTGGCCATGAATATCCGGTCCAATGTGTCTAGAGTATCTTTCCAGAAGAATATGAGGAATACCAGCAGAATATGAAGCCAATAACGACGAAACATATCATTGAATGCACGCAGATTGACCTTGGCCCAAGGAGGTTTGAACAGTGGAATCAAGATGACGCCGCCGGCCAAAGCCATGGTAATCCAAGTCAGGTAGACTCCGTCGGTCATCGTGGCCCCAGCAGTTCTCGCGACCATTCAACGCTTCAAGGCTGTGCCTTTCGCACACCATAGGTGTGAATTTACGTCTACTGTACGAAATGCCGACTACCAAGCACCATGCACGTATGGCTTACCATGATCGGGGTCAGTTCCATTTGCAATTTCCCACAATCGCTCGAATCTATGGATGCCGCTGCTACATCCTTCGCTCCACTCAAATGTCAATGCATATCGGCCGATTGCTCTAACCATCGGTTTCTCAGAAACGCATGCTTCAACTGTTCTTCGCAGTTCTATCGCTGTATCTTCATCATCTCGATTCGGAGCACATTTCGCACAGGGGCAATAGTATCGGATATCATTCCATGAAATCGTATGCTCACTACCATCTTGCCATCGAAGAATAGCGTCCTCTTCAGTACGCTCTAATTCAACCAACTTTGGAATTTCGCTCAACGCCAACACCTCAGATGATGTTTACACCAGATTCTGCTTCTTCAGACAACTGTTCTGTAATCGCTTCAACCACCATGGCAAATGCCTTGGCGCTTTCTCCAGATGGGTCGGCAACAATTCTGTGGACACCATCATCACCACCACGAACCACCCCCGGATCAAAGGGTAATGCTCCAAGGAATGGTACCTTCAAATCCACTGCGGTTTTCTCGCCTCCTCCTTTCTTGAAGACATCAAGGGTCGCCGACCAATCTCCCGCATCATCAGCTTCAGCCTCAATCTTCTTGCCCCCTGGGCCAAAGATTTGGAAACTGCTGTTAGGTTCTGCTTTTCCACGAATGGTATAGCCACTCATGTTCTCAACCACACCGAGAACTGGGACATTCAATGTCTTGGCGAATGATATCGATTTCCTGCTATCCAGTAATGCAACATCTTGTGGAGTAGTGACGATGACGATTCCATCAATGTCCGGCAGATTCTGAGCCACAGTTAGCGGTTCATCGCTGGTCCCAGGGGGGAAGTCGATGATCAGATGATCCAGAACACCCCATTCGACGTCGGCAATGAACTGCTGTATTGCACCCAATTTGATAGGTCCACGCCAAACCACTGGTGTATCCTCATCCTCTAACAGGAAAGCCATCGAGATGACCTTGACACCTGAATGTCCAACATTTGGGTGAATACGACCTTCCTCAACATGTAATCTCTGACCATCGAGCCCCATCATCTTAGGAACATTAGGACCCGTGATATCGATGTCCAGTAGGCCGACCTTCATCCCTTGTTCAGCCAAAGACAGTGCAAGTCCAGTAGCTACAGTCGACTTTCCGACTCCTCCCTTGCCAGACAAGACCATTATTTTGTGAGTAATATTCTCTGCAATCTTCTTCATCGCCATCTGTCGCTTCATCTGCTGATATGCTGCTTCCATCTGCTTCTGTTGTTGAGGGCTTGCTTGCTCTTCTGAAGCAGGCATTTCCGATTTTTCAGGATTATGATGGGAAACGGGTGAATCTGTCATCGACCGGTCGAATAGCCTGACTTTCTTGAATCCTCGCTATTCTTCTTCTAGCAACAACGGGCGATATATCAGGTTCGAGAGTCCTCTTTCCCACCTATACCAGAGTATTTGAGACAACATTGGAAGTGCAGTTGAACCAATCAACCAGTAGGACCAGGTCATATCATTGACAGCCCAGAAGAAACCCATCGTCAATGGAACTGCAATAGTGGTTCCAATAGCGATTACCTGCTGTCCAACATAGTGATTTGCCGGCCCACCAACAATCAATGCAACAGGAGCAAAGAAAACTGACAGAATGAACAAATCGATTACGACAAAAAGAAACAATAGTTCCCAACCCTTTGCAGCGAAGACGATATGCAACCCGAATTCAATTGCGAAAATAACCAGAGTCAGTATGATGCCTCTCCACGGGTTCCAACGTGATGGCAGCATGGATTGGTCGAGATGCGACTAGAACAAGTGTCTACCTACTCAATGGTCTCAATAGATATCATTCAAATGATGTCGACACTCAGCGGGTATCGATGAAAGTACTGTTTGTCTGTGTCGGGAACTCATGTCGCAGCCAGATGGCTGAAGGGTTTGCTAGAAAGTATGGACATGAAACCGCTAGTGCTGGGACTATGCCTGCGAACAGAGTTGCAGCAAAAGCAGTCGAGGTAATGGCAGAATTGGATATCGATATCTCCACTCAATCTCCCGAACTGCTTGATCTAGAATCTCTTGATGACTGGGAGATGGTGATATCGATGGGATGTGGAGTGGAGGAAACTTGCCCTGCTCTGAAAGCCGATGTTGATTGGGGTTTGGAAGACCCTGTTGGACATGGGTTGGAATTCTATCGGAAGATCAGAAACCAGATAGAAGAACTGGTTCAAAGTCTTGAATGAGCCATTTTTCTTCAGCGATTGGAATTTCTTTTCAGCACTATTCGGGTTTGAAAATCAAGATGCAAAAGACATAGTCAGAATCACCTATTCTGGCTCATGCTTATTGTAAAGAGTATCATGCGCCCTTGACTCCAATCCATGTCTTGTTGGCATAACGACAATGTTTCATACCCATGACTTATGGCGATGCCATTCTGCGAGCGTAGTGTAGTGGTTATCACCGAGCGTTGCCAACGCTTGAACCCGAGTTCAAATCTCGGCGCTCGCACTTTAAACGCTAGACTGAGAGCCTGAAATGCAACGCGTGAATCCGAGGAGCCCCTTTGCAAAACCCTTCATTGGTTTCCCCAGACATCGTCATTCTGTTCCTTTCCGCTCCATGGATTCTCTTTGTTCTGCTTGCGTTTTCTCAATGCGATGACAAGCGCCGAAGGAATGGCTAAACCAAGAAGAATTCCAATTACCCAGAGTATGACCTCAGGGTTATCTGCGAAACTGAAAATCTGATCGGCATCCAAAGTCTCACTCTGAGCCTCAACCACCTTGATTATGAATTCGTCATTGTATTCTTCTTCTCCATAATCATCTTCAGCCTTGAAAGTTACAGGATGGGTGCCGAGTGGAACTCCTCTTCGACTCTCGAAAGATAGGCTGTAAATTCCATCACCAGCAGTCAAGTCTCCATTCTCTCCATTATCGTACATCAGTAGGAATGTATCCTGTTGTCCGATTGCAGCCAATGCGCCTAATTTGACCTTGACCCACCTGATATCATCAGGGTCCGAAACATGAACTGTGACCGTGTACGATTTTTCATCACCATCATTCTCAACCTGCTCTACTTCTCCAGGTTCTACGTCTGGACTTTCAATCGAGGGGCCTTGGTTCATGATCTGAATTCTAATCGCTTGATCATCTGGTCCACTCAGATAATGAGAATCTGTTGACTGAGTGGATGACACCATTATCGATGCTCCATCATCATCTTCCATGAATACCTTCAGAGCCTGTTCACCAGGGTGCATTCCATCTGGGATTGGAATCTCTCCAGTCCATATCTGATTACCGATGTTTAG
>CAXRJY010000141.1:0-3024 GCA_964230915.1 Candidatus Poseidoniaceae archaeon
AATCATGTGTTGGGGAAATGGCGGTTGGGGTGTGATTGGAAATGGTGGGCATAATGATGTTGGCTCTCCACATTACGTTTCTGGGGAGCACGTTTGGAATGGATTGGGCAAGGATTTCTATCATTTATCTCCAGTATTGACATTCCCTATAGTGGACTCGGAACCAAAACTATCGGCGCAAATTCCGTACTCTCCGATTCCTTCAGGTCTGGCAGTTGATGTATCTTGGAGAATCTCAATTGTATTAGATGGAAATAATGTAATCATTATTTCAGATTCAACTTGGTCGTGGACAAATACTAATCTATCTTTTGAGGATACTTCTGACGCTGAAGGATGGTCGGTAATGTCATTTTATGATGAAATTCCTTCGTTTGCAGGGCCTAGTGGCTCGCCTTCAAGCAAGTATTGCATTGAGATAAATTTGAATTCATACTTGACTGGAGATGCTATCGGCCACGGTACTGATTGTAATTGGTTCAACCCTCCAGACTCAGATGATGGTGATTTTGCAGCGGATGATTTTGAGGACATATGGGGTTCTGCTACCGATTCACATGATAGTGATGGTGATGGCTACAGTGATTGGATGGAGTATTGGTTCGGAGGAGATGTTTCGAATGGAGCAGTGTCTCCTAGTGATTTGGATTCTGATGGTCTATCTGATGCACTTGAATCGGCACTCAAATCGAACAAAACTGATGTAGATACCGATGGAGATGGGCATGATGATTATGATGAGTTCATGTATGGTGGCCATCCATTGAAACCGTGGTCACAACCTCCGGACAATGATTATGATGGTTGTTATGATGTTTGGGAAAACAGGGTTGGATTAAATTCCTCCAATTCAGATACCGATGGCGACGGAGTCATCGATTGTTTTGATAGTGATGGGCTGGACCCTGACAATACTCCATTGGATAGCGATGGAGATGGAATGCCCGATTCGCTGGAGGAAGAATTCGGTAGCAATCCGAATAATTGGGATAGTGACGGAGATGGAATGCCTGACTCCTTTGAACACATCATGGATCATGACCCAAATAGTAATCAATCATATAGCACTATTTGGGCCATGGATTGGTCCAATCGATTGACAAATGATCCAAACATCTCTGCATCAGCATCATCGTCACATGCCGAACATCCTGCATCTTTGGCTTTTGATCAAAATTCCAACAACGATGACGATCTAGAAACTTATTGGCAAACAAGCGGGTATTGCCCTGCAACTCTAGAAGTAGATCTAGGTAGAGCGCAGTATTTCTCTACTGTAGATTTTATGATGAAGCATATTGGCGAAAATAACTTCCCGCGAAACATTTCGATCGAGTATAGGGAAACAACAGAAGAGACTTGGAACGTGCTTACTTATTGGATTCGAGACCAACCTGTAGCAGCTGGTGGTGACTGGATGGGAGTTTCAGCTCAACTGCCATTTGAGAAGACGCGTTATCTAAGGGTGAATTGCACAGACTCTACAGATTCAGATTTGAATTCGTGGGAGATTGCTATAGCCACATTCCGAGTTTATGGCGTTAAGAATGATCAGTTCATCAACCCCGATGGAGGTTCTGGAGGCGAAACAGGTCAACCCTCTGTAGAGGCTTTCCTGAACATTGATTCCACCAATCAAACATTGACAGCGGGCTATTCGGCTCAATTGTATGAAGGCCTTGATTACGACATTGAGTGGAGATTAATCGAGGCTAATCAGGGAAGTTGTTCAGATATACCATTGAGTATTGATGAAGGAACAGTGAACCTTTGGAGTTGGGACATCGGAGATAATGAAACCTTCCAGCAAATACCGATTGACTATTCCAGCATCAATGATTGGAACAGCGAATTCTGTCTGCAGTTGGACCTCTATGAGGATACAGATTGGCTATACACAGATTGGATTCTAGTCAATGCAAGCAACGGTCAAACCAATGGTTCAGGAGACGCAGATGATGACGGTGTCGATGATACTGTTGACCTGTGCTTAGGGACTCCTACAGGTACCGAGGTAGATGCAGATGGTTGCCCTCTCGATTCCGGTGTAGACCCAACCTCAATCCTCGATGTCGAATTCAATGAGCGACAGGAAGACAGTGTCTGGTACCAGAGTTTCACCGTCATCATCGATGACCCGTGGCTTGGATTCAATCACTCGATGTCCTTGAAGTTCAATGATGAGAATGGCAACACGCTATACTCGTACTTCTCACCGATGGCTGAAGAGGACACACAAGGTGGCTGGTGGAGACTGTCCACAGACATGGATGAAGACCCTGAGGAGTGGAACCTCGACCTCAACTGGGAAGGCCTGACATCTGGAAGTTGGGAAGGTTCGAAGCGTTTCTTCGATGATACTGAATATCCATATTTTGAGGCTGGAGACTATTGTGTCGAGGTCTCTATTGGATACCAGATCAACATGACAGACACGGCGATGGGTTCAGTGAAGAACCTCTACGACAAGCAGGAGTTCTGCTTCACCTTCGAGCATGACTCGATGGCTGGAGTTCAATGGGATGGAACCGAAGAAGAGGAGAAGGGCCTGATTGACAAGTTGGCCTCAAATGCCATCGTTGGCCCGCTTCTTGATTTCATGAACTCAACCACTGGACAGATAGTTTCAGTCCTTCTTGGTGTCCTCGCCTTCGCAGGAAGGATGGTCCTTGCTCGCGGTCAGCGTTCCAAGAACAAGCGAGTACGCAAGTTCTCTCAGCGAATTCGCAAGGCTGAGACTATTGGTCGGTTGAAGATAATCGAGCAGGATGTCGAGAAGGCCAACGACAAGAACAAGTTGCCACGCGGAGGATTTGGAGACCTGATGGAACAGATCGAATCGAGAATGGAGAAACTTGGTTTCGATGGCCAACCAGAGGATGGAGGCACATCCGGAGATTGGAGTTCCGATGACGGGGCAAATGAATGGCAAGATGATTTCCAGCAGGCAGCCGACAGGATGTGGGATGCACACGATATGATGGCTGAGGCAAAGGAAGATGCGGCGATGGCTCGTCATGCCCT
>CAXRJY010000142.1:0-3436 GCA_964230915.1 Candidatus Poseidoniaceae archaeon
ACTTTCGAAGGCAAAAGGGGACCTTGAAGACCTTCAGAGTGAATTGGAAGAAGATTTCGAGGATATGCTTGACGAGTTCGAGGATGAAGAAGAGGACGAACCGATTCCCGAGCCAACCTTGACTCCGGATGAGGACGATGAACCTGCGGAGGAAGAGATTCTAGATATGAGTGGAATGAGCAATGAATGTACAGCACAGGTCATCGATCTGATGAATGGACTGGTGGATGTAAAGGGAGTAGGGAAGATCAAACTCAATGACAGCATGGCCACAAAGATACGCTCTGCATTGTTGAATACTGATTTCTCAGGCTACATACCAAAGGTGAATTTCGACCAGAATGGTAGAGCAGTTCTCTCTTTCGACCCTGACCCAAGTTCTTCATGACAGGATGTCTTCACTCCAATGCTCCATCTCATTGAGTGTTCGAGCAACGGCTACCACATCGCCATCTTCCCACCAGTCGACAGCGATGAAGGTTGGGCGTTTGCCATGCATCTCCCAGCATTCAAGTCCACGGTTGAGAAGGAAATCATAGTCATTCACTTGTCCGGCACGTTGTGGGTCTGAAAGCCCTGCTGAATTCTTCAGCCAGTTGTTGAGATGCCAGACTGTTTGAGTTCCGTCCCCGCGATGCACTTCACAATTCATCTCTTCAGGGTCGTCTTCAGCGAAATTGGTGGTCCAACTGAAAACAAGGAAATCATGTAACCAAGGAAATGCATCATCCTGTGGCTCTTCCCAGAATACAACCAATCTATTGTCAGCATCAATCAATTCACCCAGTGTGGGCCATTGTTCACCAAGTTCATGTTGGTAAATCCAATCGAACAGGTCAGATTCCATGAGAATGTATTCTATGTGTTCTGCCGATACCGTGGATTCAAAGAGCAGGGTGACGATATCATTCTCATCACCTGCCATCAGACTACGAATGTGACTGAGCCAAGCGATGGCATTTACCTCGCCATAGTGACATGGGCTTGCTCCACGATCAGGGTCTCCATGACAGAATCTTACATCATTAGAATCGCTTGAGAAGGATGTTCTATAGTGCGCATCGAGCATGAATGCGCGCATTCCAGCATCCCATTGTTCCTGTAGTCCGGTTTCGTGATTGCTCGCTGGATAGTAGATTCCATCAGCGTGCGTAGCAAAGCTGTTGTGAGTCTCAGGAAAGGTGACTTCGCTGTATTGCCGATAACATAACTCTACCATGCCATTGCACGGTTCATGTTGGATTTCGGTTCCGCTATCTTCGCCATCTATTTTGGTTGATGATTGAAGGCATCCTGAACTTAGAAATATCAGACACAGCAATACTGTGCTGAACTTGTGTAACATGGGTCTACAACCTATTCTTCTTCATCAGAAACCACGATTACTCCAGCATCCCAGGCTTCTTCCAGTTGTTTTGCTCTCTCTTCGGTCAATCCAAGTCCCATATATGCGAAATCCAGCAGTTTTCGCTCATTCTCAGTCACTCCTCCGTCATCCGCCAATTCGTCGTATTGCTCTAGATATGCCTGCTCATCCTCCGGCAGGCTCGACAGTAGTATTCGTAGTCCCATGCCTCGTAGGAGGGGGGCTTGCAAATTATGATGTCGGCGACCCGATGGAATCAAGGAGCCGGATGTCTCGCCGCAGTTCATGAGATACGGCCCGTTGGTGTGGATCGACCTCGAGATGACAGGTCTGGATATCGATACATGTTCGATCATCGAGATCGCAACGGTGGTCACCGATGGCGAATTGAACATAATCGCTGAAGGCCCAAACCTTGCGATTCAATGCAGTCAGGAGAAATTGGCGGCTATGGATGATTGGAATACCAGGCATCACAATGAGAGCGGACTCGTTGAGCGAGTCAAGGCATCCAAGTATTCCTTGGCTGATGCAGAGCAGGCTACTCTTGATTTCTTGCGGCAGTATTGTCCAGAAGGGAAATCACCTCTATGTGGAAATTCGGTATCGAACGATAGACTGTTCCTGAGCAAGGAGATGCCTGAACTTGAACAATTCCTTCACTACAGGTTGGTTGACGTCACCAGCGTCAAGATAGTGGCGGACCATTGGTTTCCTGAATTGAAGGGCTACAAGAAGAAGAATACACATCTGGCGAGGGATGATATCCTTGAGAGCATCGAGGAACTCAGATACTATCGTCAACATATCTTCAAGCATTCCGCCAATTCCCAGCAGTAGGATCGGCTCCCTTCTTTCTTGAAAGTACAGCTGCAACCACTGCCAGTGCAATTTCAGCAGGTGATTCCGCTCCGATGTCAAGTCCAATGGGGCAGTCAACCGAATCGAGAACAGATTGACTGATTCCGTTTTCAAGAGCCTTTGCTGAGAAGGCCTGCCATTTTGATTTTGAACCGATAACTCCTACTCTAGTAGATGATTGAATCTTGCTCAATAGTCCAATGAAGCGTTCTTCATCTTCCTTCCAGTCATGTCCCAGCAAGAGGATGTCTGAGAATCTCTTCAGTGAATCAACGTCTTCTGAATCAAGGAAATTAGCGACTTTGCCATTGTGCCTTTCTCTAGCATAAGGAAATGCTTCTACGGAAGAAAATTCACTTCTAGTATCTTGCACAGAGTAGTCCCATCCAAGCCCATCACACATGTGGGCGATGGCTTGTGCAACATGACCTCCCCCCATTAGCAGGATATGTGGCATTGGCATGACAACCTCCATCGCAAGGCATACTCTTCCTCCACATAAAGAATCCAGAGGCACCACTTCGTGTCCTTTTGCGCCTTTGTTGAGGCCAAATGTTGCGACCTCTCCTCCAACCTTACCAGTTGAGAGAAGTTCTCTCAAACGATTGGTCACCTTCAGTTCAAGGCCCGCTCCACCCACAGTTCCTTCAATCATCGAATCGGTTAATGCAAGACGTGCTCCAACTTTGCCAGGTACTGACCCAGAGGTTTCGATGACTGTGGCCATTGCAACTACATCACCTTCAGCCAATCGGGCGGTACACCACTCAAGCACCCGCTGGGTCATGAGGCCGACTCAGGCGCCTCCCTCATGTGCCTTGCGTCGAATACCATTCCTCAAGCAGCGGCAGATCTTCGGGATTATCGATGTTCAAATCAAAGTCAACACCCGTCACCTCGATATCTGTGAAAGAACATAAATTTCTGAGTGGCTTATCTGGATGCGCTGCTAGAATCGATTCTATAGCGTTTGAATCGAGTAATATTGGATGCCCTCCTCTTCCTTCATGTACTGGACGAGCACATCCGCCGTTCTGCAGCAGTGATTCGATCACTTGTGGTGTGAAACCAGGCCTGTCAATAGGAACAACGAGTACAGAAGATGGGATTTCCAATACCATTATTCCAGTCTGTAAAGTACCAGTCCTACCGCTTTCTGGTTTTGGATTCGAGATTACTCTTGTTTCTGGTGCAGCCAGCATGATATCA
>CAXRJY010000143.1:0-4270 GCA_964230915.1 Candidatus Poseidoniaceae archaeon
AACAGCGGATTCGTTTCTCCATTCCACAAGGAGCCATGGATGGCACTAGGTTAAGGATGAAAGGGAAAGGTGAACCTGCTCCTTTTGGTCGAGGAGAGTCTGGAGATCTCTACATCGAAATCAGAGTTGATGATCACCCATGGTTTGAGAGAGATGGGCCTGACCTGTTGATGTCTCTTCCCGTCGGCTTTTCTGACATGGTGTTGGGTTGTGAGGTTTCTATCCCTCATCTCGACGGTAAGGAACTTAGAATAAAAATCCCAGCGGGATCAAGTGCGGGACATACTTTGGAGATTGCTGCCCGTGGACTTCCATCAGTACGTGGACGTGGACGAGGAAATGTCATCGTGTTGCTGAAACTATATGTTCCAACCAAGATAACTGGCGGTCTGAAGAAGGAGCTTGGGAAACTGAGAGATTCACTTGGATTAGACGATGAAGGTTCGCTGAAAGCAATACAAGATGAGGCAATTGAAAGGAGAAGGAACCGCTGAAATCCAGTATCATTCTTCTTCGAAACTGATTGAACTTGAGTGCTTGGCTGCTACAGGTTCGCCACCTACCAATCCAGATAGAGAGACCTCTAGTCCCTTGCCACTTCCGCTCAGTTCAACATGAACGAAAACCCTGCTACCCTCCGACAGCGTATCTAGGAATATCTCATCTTCCCGGCTCAATAGTTTAGGGTGGCAGTGAGTTATACTCCACAATTCCCCTGAACTGGCTTCAAAACGAACGGCCGCGATTTCCCAAGTCCCCTTGAAGACATTGATACCTAACAGTAGAGGTACTCCCTCAGATTTGGAAATTGCAGACGGCAACTTCCATACCGCCATATCCAGATTCTCGGTTCTATGCCTCATATCGGGTTTGCCCCAAGTCTTGATACCCTCTTCCCACTCTAGGCTCGCAATCGCTCGTAACGATGATTTCAGGTCACCTCGTGCTTGTTTGACTTCACCTCTTGACAACAATTCTCGCAATATTGTCAATCGTTCTTTACTTCCAGCAAGCATCTTTGCTCTTTGAGTATAGATTCTCCGATTCCACAGGACGATAATCATTGGAACCAATAGCAGGAATCCTAAGAACAGCAACAGCATCTCGCTGATTTCAGTCACGAATCCTTCTGCCTCAAACCAGGGTTCTTCACCTTCTTCAGTCTGGATACTTTCAACCTCGAAACTCCATTCGACCGATGAGACATTCACTTCACCCCATGACCAGTCAGCATTACCATCTGCAATTGCAATACTATGGATGCGGATCAGATGCAATCCCGGTCCAACAACCAGAGTTGTCTCTGATACATCTCCTCCTGCGCTGTTGGTTGTTGAATTCGAGACTATACTGCGGTCTGACCAATTCATCTCGATTATCTCAGCAGAGACTTGGGTGTCATCAGCAAACAGTTTGACTCTGACGTGGAATTGACTTCCTTCCCAACCTTCAAGTTTGAACAAGAAAGTGTCGGCACCGTCATAGATTGGTAGGCATAGCCAGCCGGAATGGACAATTCCTTCGCCCATTTCCACGCTGCTCCAGTATTCTAAAGCGGTCGTCTGATTCCAAGGAACACTGCCAATCGCATCTTCCGAATCAAGGTCAGGGAATATTGTTCTATGAACTTCAACCCCCCAAATGATAGCCTCATCAGATGAGAATGTGAAGCGGAACAATGCAGTACTCTCTTTGCTCCAGAATGAAAATGAGTAGTTACTGTAATCGCCCTCTTTAATTGTTTGAAACTCCCTGAATGGCACCCAAATTCCATCTATCATGGCAGTTATGTTGGCCTCAACAGGAGTTGTTGAAAACACGTTTACGAACCATAGGTCGTGGCCACTGGCATTGAGGGTCACGATATCGCGGTCATTCATCCCCAGTGCTCCAGCAAATCTTATCGAATCATCGATATTTTGGACATCTGTCATTTGACCAGATTCTGGCCAGTCTGTGCCATCATGGTCATCATCGATGTTGTGATGTGCTATTCGTGCAGAGAAACTCAGATTATTGTGGCTGCTACTGGCAATCAACCAATGGCGCCCTTCTTCAGGATTGAGCCAAACACGTTGCGGTGCTGATTCAACTGAAGTGTTTGAGTTGGTGATAATCTCTGCAATGGTGGAATGCTCGGAATCATTATTCACGATTCGTAAGGAGATTTCCTGAGAACTATGCAATAACGCCAGTTCGATCACATCACCCATTGAGGCTTCAAATGGCCAGTACAGAGTTCCGGCATCAGACATGCTCGCATTGACCCATGATGCCTTTGAATCTGCGAAACCATCTTCTGGGTCATTGTAATTGAATATTGAAGTTATTGACTCTGAATTAGCGAACGAAATAGCTGTCGAATCATCAAAAGATGATGTAGCATCCAATTCGGTGATTGAGTCCGTAACTGGTAGGCTGGATTGAATGCCTACATTGAGTTCAACTTCACCTGTGTTCAACATGTTCAAATCTGCATGTCCAGCAGGCATCTGTCCTCGTAACAAGGCCGTGTCTGTTATTGTCGCATTGTGCTGGTTTCCATTCGAATCAACCAATGTCATTTCCAGTTCACGACAATCTCCGCTACAACTGGCCTCAATCCAGTATGTGCCGGCTCTGGCTGTGAATGGGATAACGATATTTTCTCCAGGCCCGATTTCCAGGTTATGTGTACCATCTGTTTCCTGCTCCGGAATCAGGCCATGTGAAGCAGAAGCGAGATGTAAGGGACACAGTGAGAATATCAACAATATCGCTATCGCAGAAACCCTCCGCGTGGCCACATCCATGACTCGGCGTAGGGGACCACTCTTTCAAATCATTCAAGCCGATGATTCTTGTCGGCGGCTTCATGGAGCCTGATGTGATGGGTCAAACTCTGTTGGCTAATCAGCGATTAGCCAGATTAGTTGGCTTAGGTGACCGCTCTCAACCAGCAGCATATTCTCCATGTCTGGTTATCGATGAAAGCAGTGTCGGCAAGGTTCCTTCACATCTTGCTCCTTTCATTCACAAGCAAGATAATTCCGAACTTCCAGGAACTCTCTCTTTTCATTCAAGATTACCCTTGGCAATTCCTTTTGAGAACATTGGCCCCACTTGGAGCACACGTTTGGGCCATGTACTTCCTCCTAGTATGGAAGATGCAGATAATTCAGAGCATGGAGATACAGGTCCATTATTGGCTGTATCATGGCAGAGGTTACGCCATGATCCTGAATTGCTGAGCGATGATCTGAAACCACAAGTCGTTGTACTATTGGATGCTCTTCAATTGGCAGGTAGGCCGGGGAAACTGGCTAAGGCATTATTCGTACTACGCAAGCGCTTCTCTTCTGCGTTGCTTTGGTGTCCGGCAATATCTGGGCCTGACAACCTTGCTTTGCTGACTTGGATGGGTGTGGATATTCATGACCTCGCCCGTACATCACAGTGTGAGGCTAATCGAGTGCTACTCACAAGCAGTGGCCCCAGACATTGCGAAGTGACTTTGGGTGAGGAAGTATCTCGAGAAAGGCACATCGAAATTTGGACTCAGGAGATGGCTACCGTGAGAAGAGCCATTCGCGACGGGACTTTGAGAGAATTAGTTGAGCAACGCGTCATTTCCAGTCCGAGAATGGTGGAACATCTTCGATATCATGACGCTTTGGTGAATGAAAACAAGACACCCTCTACATTGTCGGTTGTGGTTCCACCATCGAGGGCGTTGCGTGCTCACAGCTCTACTACGCTCAATGACGCAGAGGTGCTTGATTGGGTGAATTTCATGAACACAGAATATTCTCCACCATCCGGATTCGACAAAGTGTTGATTCTATTACCATGCAGTGAAAGAAAACCGTATCGTGATAGTCGCTCCCACCATAGATTCAGAGAGGCTATCGGAAACACATCTGCTCATGAAGTGATGGTTACCAGTCCACTGGGCCTGGTCCCACGAGATCTGGAACGAATCTGGCCAGCCGCACATTATGATGTTCCAACAACTGGAGATTGGACCGCTGATGAGATAAACAGGATTACTGCTATGGTGTCTACTTTGGTACAGAATAATCGCTATGAATTGGTCATCAATCACTCGAGTATTGAATTGGAGTCATTTGTTCAAGTACCGCTCATCAACACTCGGGGAAATGCTTCTGCGACTTCCAAAGAAGCATTGAGTAGACTTTCTGAAGCAGTTTCTTCTGCTAGAGAGGAACATGGAATCGAGGGTCTTGCGAAAAATCACCGTCTATTTCTGGAATTTCGCTCCATTGCCAGA
>CAXRJY010000144.1:0-3643 GCA_964230915.1 Candidatus Poseidoniaceae archaeon
TCGACATCATCAATGGCATTGCGATTATCAATCCGCATATCGCATTGCAACCAATGGTGAAAATCATTCCAATTCCTGCGACTCCTACGGCGTCCGCACCAAGGTCAGAATAGACCTGAGCCATCAAGCTGCTTTCGATCAACCCTTGGACAATGGAAATCCCAACAGAGCCTAAACCAAGGAATACACCCAATTTCTTGCGCTGGGTCAAAAATACTCCACCCGCCAATATGGCGATTCCTGACAAAAGTTGCAATATTGGACCTGTCCAGACCCACCATGTCGGAATATCGATCTTGACATCCAGTTCTTCATTCATTTCATCAAGCAAAGCGATGCTATCTGCAGCCACCATCAGCCCCCATGCTCCCCCCAGAACACCAAACAAACCTGCAATGCACATCAGCACCCCAATGATGACAGGCGCATTGGATGGTTTCTCAATCAATATGGCACCTTCAGGGAATACAGCATGCTGTACTGCTGGCTCTCCAATAACTTGTGGTTGTGGTTGCATGTAACGCCCACTACCTGTCGATAGATTATGTAATCGGAAGGTTCCTAGCATTGAGAAATCTTTGAAATCAATACTTCACTCTGTGGAATAACCGATGTGAACTCCTTCACTATCCGTCTTCATGATGTGGATGGAACGTAGGTTGATGCTGTTCTCAGCAAGGCTGCGGGTGAAAGCACCCAAGGCTCCCGGAATATCCTCCAAAACCGTAGTATGAAGAGGCCTCATAGTGAATTCTACTCCAACCGAAGTAAGGGCTACTGCGGTCTCTTCTGATTCCATTGTCACAACTACTGCTGCAGCCACAGAGGTGCCGATTCCTGCACCTCCAACAATGTTTATTCCCGCTTCACCCAATGCTTCACAACAATCAGCGAGCGAACCTGGCCGGTCTTCCAAAATCAATAGAAATTCGTTCATGAGACTCGGAACAAACGACATGATTTCAACTTGATGTCTGATTCACTCCTCCTCAGAGGATGAAGCAACCTTAGCATCGTGCCAAGATTCTAGATGTTCGACTCGGGCATCACTCAATCCGAGATTATTGGCAGTCAATACAAGAAGCCGCCTTTCACCTTCAGTAACTTCAAAATCTTCCATGACTGCTGAATATGCTTCAAGATAAGTCCTCTCAGATGCTGTAAAGGATTCCGGCATCAAGCGGCTTGAAAAGCCGTTGATCACAGTAAAGATTGGTTTACGTAACACGATTAGTGGTGCGCCTATCAGAACTCCACCAACCCAACCAGAACCTCCGACCAGATTTTCGACAATCTCTGAAGCCACAAGGAAGGCGATGGCTCCAACAGTTGCGAAGATGGCAGTACTGAATGTTCTCCGCAACTTCTCATCAATTCCGAGAACATCATCCTTCAGGATGGCATAGGTGAACAGGATCCCCTCGAACAGACCAGCGAACAGGGAACTGAAGAGGAAACCATACAACCCGAAGAAGTAGAACTTCAACGGATCACCCAACTCGATGTTCAACAGGTCTGAAGAGTCGAATTTGCCATATGTGGCTGAGATGTAGATGATCGAGATTAGCATCGTACCTTGGAAGAAGGTCTTGCCAGCAAAACCGATGCCGATAGCTCTGGCCTCGGTGGACTTCTGCACTGCCTCTTCATCGTCCTCATCGATTGACAGACTCTTCTGTGCATTTCGCATGAATGCCAGGGCGACGAATGCAGATAAGACTGGACTCATCAACAACAGCCTGGCAAAGTCTGATTGCTCAACTGTCATGAAGTGATATGGAGCCCACTCCTCAATGCAGTTTCCTGTCAATCCATCTTCTCCGTATGAGGTGGTAACGACTGCATCTCCTTCGCCTCCGCCTTCAGGGCAGTCGACATGGAGGGCGCCACTGAATGTCTCATAGACTCCACCTGAAGAGGTGATGATGACTGACATCATCACAATGGAGATGACCGGCAGTGCCCAATACAGATTCTTCTTGATAGAATCCTTGGTCATGAAGCCAAGGAACTTGACAGGATAGAATGATGATAGTGAGAGATACATCAGGATGGAGAGTAGGCACATCGTGTAATACACGACTCTCCAGTTCTGTACGATTGGTAGGAATTCTGGTCCGAAGGGATAGATCAGATACCAGGTTACGGCCGTCTTCAATCCTTCAACCATGAGCATCAATGACATGAAACGATTCTCTGGAGAATCGGGTCTCGCTCTGTAGATCATGGTACTCAAGGTGAGTAGGAAGATGAGAGTGAGAACCGCAAGGAATGCGTGGATGATTCCAACACCAGTCCATGCGTCCTGGAAATCTATGTTGCGAATGGTTTCGACGTACCATGCAAAGGAGCCGCTCTCTGTCATAAATCGTATGCGAGTTTACAAAGGGCAAAAACTTACTCTTATTTTTTGGTTCAATATTACGTTTCAAGGGACTTTATCTAATCAGGGTGTCAAATCACAGCAACATAATGCAACTAACTTGGAGCAAACAAGCATAATAGATGAGTAAACGAGCGGAATTCATGCGAAACCGGAACCGAATGCTGTTACCTATCCTTTTGACAAGCATACTTCTGCTGATTCAGTCAGGTCCAACAAACCTGTTGAACAATGCGCCTGTCGCACAGATGAGTGATGATTCAAATGAATGTCTGACCTTCACTAATGTTTCACACGATTACAATTACAGCCAACCATCACAATATTCCTTCAACATCTCTGCAGACATGGTCAACAACTGCTCTGATGACATCATGTACCCAAGCACTCTGATCGAGAATGATACTGTTGGTATCGAAACCAGTAGTGACGACAGCAACTGGAGATATATCATCGGAGGGAACTCCTCATATCATGTCGAATGGGAAGTCACTCGCTCGCAGGACATTCCAGATGGAACCTTTGTGACCTTTGATTTACATCCTACTAGAGACAACTGTCATGTCAACTGCACAGAGAGCCAGAACTATTCGTTCCGAATGGTGATAGCCATCGGCCCAATCGATATCAGTACTTGCTATGGAATCGGAGATATACATCATGACTACGATGCCAATCTCAGTCAAAACTCCTTCAACCTGACTGCGGAACTGAACAATTCCTGTCCAGGCGGCATTCATTACCCTCAAGGTATTCTCTGGAATGATACAGCAGGCGTGGCCTCCAGCCCTCCAGAAGGAGTGGGCAATTACGGGATGAGCGCCTACATGATCTTCTCGAACACCAGCACCAATGCGACTTGGCAAATCACTCTAGACTCCAACATCACTAATGGCACCTATGTCACGTTCACCATCGAGCCGGTCTGCTGGATGTACACATTGGATCCAATGTACATGCAGGACTGTGAATACACTCCACTCAATTCAAAGGAACTGGTGATCCATATCGGTTCGCAGGAGCCGGTCAATCAGACCAACAACACCTCTGACAGTGATGGAGACAGCATTCCTGACAGCGATGATGACTGCCCAAATACTCCTGCGGGAACTGCGGTGGATTCGCATGGTTGCCCAGAGGAAAGCATCTACATCTGGCCCGACGATGTCGGAGGATATGCTGGTCGCGCTCATAATTACAGTCTGACATTCAATGCGAGCATGAACTCGATGATCACACTGTATGAAGTGGACCATCTGG
>CAXRJY010000145.1:0-3742 GCA_964230915.1 Candidatus Poseidoniaceae archaeon
CATTGCCAGACGTCAAATGAGAAACGATGCCTGGATGGAGGGTATTCGCGTGGGAGGTAAGCCGCCAAGATGGAAGGTTTACGATGGCCAGATTCAGATGGCTCAATGGCTTCCAGATAGAGGTTCATTGTCGCTGACAAAGGCTGCGTTGCCAAGGCTGATGGAACACGATTCTCTCCCGTGCATACATCTGAAAGAAGGCTCACTTTGGAAGGGCGATGTGTTCACTTCCAACCTTCAGAACTTTGATTCGGATTTCAAGGAAGGTGGCGACCTGCTGGTCATGCAAGACGGAAAATTGATTGGAATGGCAAGGGCCACTATTGCTCCATGGGCTTGGCCAGATTCTCCTGGTCGTTTGGCAAAAGGACATCATAGATTGTGAATTCAACGACCAGTGCTTCATTGGCCGTGAACGATGTGGTTATGAAGGGGGAGTCGGTCGGCGGGTCGCCTGAGGTTAGATGAATGGCAAGGATGTACGCTCACAAAAGGGGGAAGAGTGGTTCCACCAAGGTTCACGGTGAGGAACTACCAGAGTGGTCAAACACAGATAAGGATGCGATTGAGGAACTGATAGATTCTCTACATCAAGAAGGCCATTCAAATGCAGATATCGGAACTATCCTCAGAGACCAGCATGCAGTCCCAGATCTTCGTAGAGTCATTGGAATGAGAATTGGAGCATACCTTTCTGGAAAGGGTATTGATCCTACTTACCCAGAGGATATGATGAATTTGATGAGGAAAGCAGTTTCGATAATCGATCACCTTTCCAGTAATCGAAAGGACCTTCATAATCGACGTGCCTTGGAGTTGACTGAGTCCAAGATTCGCCGACTTGCTCGTTATTACCAATCACATGGACGCCTGTCTTCAGATTGGAAGTACAAGCGAGATCAGGTACGTCTGATGGTAGAGTGAAGCGTACTTCCTTTGCCTCAGGTTGAAATGCCCGTTTCATCTAGAGCCCTTTGTCGGTATGCAGTCGTGGCATTCTTTGCAAGAGTTTTCGGACCTTGAGTCCGTTTTCAGAACTGCTCTATCCTTGTTTGATGGTAGTCGAACAGTTTCTTTGATCGCCCATTGTGATATTCAGGGAGTATTGGCAATGGCTCAACTGGAAGCCGCATTCATTGACTCTGGTCTTCCATTTCGTCGAAGATTCCTCGCCGCTGGAAAACAGGCGGGGGAAGTGGAGTCTCCATTCATCGAGGTAACTTCGCATGGTGAAGATGATTCAGGTCCTCTCGTGAAGGATGGAGGATTGGTGATTTCTCCACAGGAGATGGAGTTTGAACTTGGGACAAGCGGTAAGAGAAGAAATGGCGTCATTGAACAGGTTGCACAGTGCGCGATATTGGCAGAGATGCTGTCAACCAGTGGTGCATTGGTCAAACGGATGAGGCCTTGGGCATTGGCTGGGGCTTGGCTCCGAGATTCAATGGACACAGCTTTCGATGCGCAATATTCGCGTCTGAAGGACCTTCTCTGCGAAGAAGGTAGTATTCGCACGGTTTGCATGGTCGAGGTTGAGGATTGTGATGAATTGGGTTTGTCTGGGATTTCACGTTCATTGTTGGATAGGATGCGGCGCAGATGGGATTCAATGGATCTCAAGCAACGCTCCTCCGCAATGAGCGATTTGATGTTGCCTTCTTTACAGAATACCACGCCCTCTACTGCGAGAATCGAGGAACTCGGTTGGAAACGTGTATTGAGCAAGGATTGGAAGAAGGATATGGCGACCATGCTGTATCGAGTACAGCAGGAATGGCCAGATGAGCGGCAGCAACTGCATTCTTCACGTCTATTGGATTCATTGTTGCAGACTGGTGAATTGTAATCAGCCAACTATTTTGAGGACTCGTCCGCAACCCCCACAAGGTAGTCTCAAAGGTCTGACCTCAGAAATCACTGGATTAACAGTGGTACATTTGGGGCAAGCGATGGTTGGAACCTCTGGCATATCTGATGCGTCTGGCATTTCGTCTTCCCCTATCCTGCGTGGTGTGATGAGTGTTGTCACCATCCATACTCCTCCGACCAATCCCATCAAGGCTCCAAGATTCTCAATCGGATATGCAAACCAATACGCAAGTGCAACCAATGGAATCAGCAGTGATTCAAGATACAGTGGTTTCCTGGTTTTCCCCTTTGCTAACAAGAAACACGTCCCGAACATTACAACGACCAATCCAAAACATATCAGGAATAGTGGAAGTGGTGCATGCAGGGGATTGGTTGATGGCTTGATGCGAATATCCATACGGTTCCAATCAAGAATATCCTCAGAACTCATTGTTAGAACTTCTTTTGTCAGATGTCTCTCATGACTGATGTGAAGGTCATCTGTGGAATCATCACTGATTCCAACCAATGAAGATTGACTATCTGTCTGTAGATTCACTTGTAAGCTGACCGATCTCCAAAACACATCGATTTGGGGAGAAATGAACTGCTCGAGGAATTCAAAATATTCTCCTTCATTGATCGATTGAGTAGTGCTCACTTTCAATTTCACTTCTTGGCGCGAAACAGTGTAGTCATCATTCAGTTCAAGGCGAACTTGGAAAGTGTGGAATTCATCGAAACCACCTAGTAACTCCTCAGGTTCCAGTTGCAGACCGGCTTCGAGGAACCAGTTCATCAATGCACCCGATTGTAGAGTTGTTGACATCTTTTCTAACTCCGCGTTATCAATAATCTTGTCAGAATATTGCTCCTCAGTGAAAACACCATCGAAAAGGGCCCATACCGAGTCAGAATCCAGTTCTGACGCTCCTTGATTGGTGATTCCCCATCGCATCCAATAGGCCATATCATCTTGTATGGTCAACACAGTAGTCCTTGTTATTGTAAGGCCTTCAGCATCTTTTTGCATATCTGCGTCAATCTTGATGCTCAATTTACTGCCATGTGCCGGTCTTAGTGGTTCATCTTCGCTGTAGAAAGTGGTTGAACCATCTCCATCACCAAGAATGATGTCAAATTCTGCATTTGCTTTCCATGATTCGGAACCAGATTGTAGGGAGTATTCGACCTGTACTGTTATCGTCTCCTCTTGGTAACCATCTGGTGCGCTCCATGACCAGGTTGCTTTGACATCTTGACCAGAAGGCGTCTTTACTGGTTGTTCAGTTATTGCTACTCCATCAACCGAACAGGAGATATCACCATTCTCAACCAATTTCTGCCCAAAACCGGAACGGAGAATTGCGGGTATGTGCAGGGTTCTGCCATCGACCAGTGGTGTCTGCAAGTCGATATCCAATAGTGGCAGGTCCCCAATCAGGCTACTGCTGTGGTCTTCATCTCCCCATTGGAATTCTATCGAGGCCCCACCAGAAGGAACCACGAAGACCATGGTTGAGAGGATTAGTTCAACCGAGACAGTATCGCTACTTACCAGTGAGCTTGAATCAACTTCAACTTCGACATCCAATGTACCTGCTCCGTTTGGGATATACATTTCTCCAGCAGGTGTTTGTCCAGAGTATGTATTGGGTCCAATGTCAACCTGCACTGTTCCATTCAACTGAACGCCAGCGGCATTCTCGACCTCATAGTGGATACTGAAAACCCAGGTGGTGGCTGAGTAATCACCATGGTATCCTGGTTGGAATGTCCAGGTTCCGATGCTTTCCTCGCTTGGTATTGAGGAAGAGATTGGTTTACTCTGCAGGTCACCTCTATCATTATCGAATGGGCTAAGGTCGTTAGCGCCAACAAGAAACAATTC
>CAXRJY010000146.1:0-5358 GCA_964230915.1 Candidatus Poseidoniaceae archaeon
CGCCATGGCAGTATCAGGCGTGACTGAAATGGATGAAATTCCGCAATCGATGAGGAAGGCAGGAAAATCTTCTGGGTAATCTGATGGTGCTTGTCCACAGATTCCAATTTCCAGTCCTGCGCTGGTGAATTCCTTGACAACTTGACGAATCATTGATTTGACCGCTGGAGAGCGAGCATCCACTGGATATTGGTATCCTTCGAGGTCATCGCGAGAAACTGCATAAATGGTTTGCACCAAGTCATTGGAACCTATCGAGCCACCATGCAACTCCATCTTCTCAATGAAACTTTCAGCATCGATGATGTTGGATGGTAATTCAACCATAACGAAAAGAGGAACTCCATCATCAGGCCCAACTCCTTTCTCATTCAGCAGTTCTTTCACTCCTTCTCCTTCTTCAGGAGTGCGACAGAATGGAACCATCAATTGCAGATTGTCCAATCCAAATTCATGAGAGACTGAAGACATGGCTTCAAGTTCCATCTCAAAGGCTGGCTTGAATAGTGGGTCAAGATAACGAGATGCACCACGCCAAGCAATCATTGGATTCTCTTCAATCGGCTCGAAGATTCTACCACCTAGCAATTCTCGGTATTCGTTTGATTTGAAATCTGAAAGTCTTACCAGAACTGGCCTAGGATAGAAAGCAGCGCAGATTAGTCCCACGCCTTCTCTCAATTTATCAATGAAAAGTCCGCGCTTATCTTCATATTCCCAGGCACGTCTTTCTACTTCTTCTACTGCGGCCTGAACCAGAGCGATATCTTCTCTTTCCAGGGCAATTCGATATGGTTCCAGACGTTGGTCCAATGTCCCATTCTCGAGGTATTCTTTCAGCGCAGCATGATGAACGAAGACCAAAGGATGTACGCGTACCTCGGAAGACAGAATGAACTCAATCCTCGCAAGTCCAACTCCATCTACCGGAAGTTGTGAGTCTGTAAGTGACTTTGTTGGAAATCCGACATTGAGTTTTATCTTGGTATTCAATTCTAGATCAGAGTCGATGGATATCTCCTCGATGGAGAATGGATGAATGCCTGAATATACATGTCCTACATCTCCTTCAGCACACGAACCGGTTACCCCAGCCAGAGTCTCCAATTCCATTGCGTTGGCACATCCGACGATAGCAGGAATACCGAATTCTCTGGCGATGATAGCGGCATGTGAAGTCCTCCCACCTTTACGGGTGATGATCAGCGAAGCCTGTTTCATCAATGGCTCCCAATCGGGAGTCGTCATTTCAGTCACTAGAACATCTCCTTGTTCGAAGACCTTCTCCTCGAATGGAATTTCTTCCTGCCGAATACCTTCGGCCAATCGATTCTGCAGTTGCCTCTTTTTGCCCAATACTTCTGTGTATGAATTATATTTTCGGATTATTCCACAGCCGATTCTCTTGCCCACTGCCTGTCCAATCGCCAGAACCTTTCCGTTCCTTTTCAGATGTTCAGTCAGTGCAGGTTCCATCAGATACCGTAGCATCTTTGCACCATCAGACCTAGTATGAACGGTCTCCGGTCTTGCTTGAACGATGAACATCAATCCGCTCTGACCATCCTTGGCCCATTCTATATCCATTGGTTGGCCATAGTGATCTTCGATGCTCAAGGCCATCTGTGCTAATTCATGGCATTCTTCTTCATTCAGTGACCATGCCCTTCGTAGGTCGAGTGGCACATCGATGGTTTTGACATCATGCATTCCATCATCGGCATACACCATTCTGACATCCTTGCTCCCAAGAACACGATGTACAACAGCAGGGTTGCCCATTCGTATACCTTCTTTCCAGACGGTGAAAGAATCTGGAGTAACACTTCCTTGGACCAATAATTCCCCTAGTCCATATGAAGAGGTGATATGAATGACGCCACGATGCCCTGAGTCCGGGTCCATGTTGAACATGACTCCAGAAGCCGCGAGATCTGAACGTACCATTTTCATCACTACTACTGAAAGAGCGGAATCCAACGGGTTCATCCCTTTATCCAATTGGTATCCAATGGCCCGTTCTGTGAATAGACTAGCTACACATTTACGCCAATGCATGATGACAGAGCGCTCACCAGTGACATTGAGAAATGACTCGTATTGCCCAGCGAAAGATGCTTCTTTGGAATCTTCTGTGGTTGCAGATGACCTGACTGCAACATCGGTACCTTGGCCATATTCATCACACAGTATCGAGTAACCTTTCGATATTGCAGAACGAATGCTTTCAGGAACAGGAGTTTGCATGACCAATGCTCTTGCCAAAGCAGCACGACCATGTAATTCTAGATGATTCAAGGGGTCAATCCCTTCAAGCACTTCTTCCAAAGCTTCAGCCAGTGATTGTTTACTCAACGCTACTTGTCTGATATTTTCGCATCCATCGGGTTCAATCACATTGTCCCAAGTAGATTTTGGCACCTTTGTATTGACAAATGAAGTATAGGCAGAGGTGGTGACGTTGAACCCATTTGGTACTCTTACTCCAAAGGAACTCAGGCTTTGGAACATTTCTCCTAGAGATGCACCCTTTCCCCCGACAGATTCGGTATCTTCACTACAAACATCTTTGAACCATTTCACTAGTTTTTCATCGTCCATCAATAGCACCTACGCTAACCGCGTCCCTCCCTGAATGAGACAGTAGTTAATCATAAGGTTGTGATTTGGATTTGGAGTGAATCATTCATCGGAATCAGCGGAGATGTCCATTAGTGCATCTTGTACAATAATTCCATTTTCTAAATGTTGTTCAAGGATTGTTGTAAGTTGTTTCTCACTTCCATCAAGCCTGTACCATGTTGCCTCAGGATAAATCACACAAGAGATTCCATTCTCACAGAAATCCAAACATCCGGATTTCTGTACTCTTACATTACTGAGTCCAGATTTCTTCGCCATCACTTTCAAGGTTCGCATTACTTCAAGACTGTTCTTTGCACTGCAACTTCCGCGCGGATGCTCTGCATCCCTTTGGTGCCCACAGATGAAGACGTGGCGCTCATATCCTGGCTCGTCTCGCCCTTTGGGGTCTTTTGCCATATTCTCACTCCAAGGAATCAATTGCTGCTGCTAATTCATGGTCCAGTTCTGTCACCTTGCCCGCACTGTGCGTCCAGGTCTTGACAACGACCTTCCCCCAAGATAGTTCAAAGTCAGCATGATGATCCATCTGTTCACAGATCTCTCCGGCCTTGTTCACAAATTCCAAAGCACTGACGAAATCAGGGAAAGAGAACGAGCGTTGCAGATGATGTCCATCTATCAATTCCCAGTCTTCAGAGGCCAGAACCTCACCCCCATAGGTGAGTATCATCTCTTCCTTCGCCTTCTTTCTCAACCTTCTCGTTGAGTTTATTTCGCCGTTTCATATCTTCACGTTCGAAAGCCATCAGTTCAACATCGTCTAGATATGCAGGCCGCATATGAGCGACCAAGATGACTTCAACAATCACATCTCTTGAGATATAGTGAAGTTTTCCATCTTCTCCAAGTAATTCTACAGTCATTTTTCCAGATGAGACTAATCTTCCTCTGATCCATGGGTCTTTGTCATCGGGAAGTGCTCTTGCATCGAGTAGCATTTCGACCAAATCATCTCTGCGAAGACCATACCGTCTGTCCAACAAGTCGCCGCTGGTGACCGCTTCCATTCCTTCGAGTTCTGGAGAACCCAGTTCTTCCCACATGTCCTTCGCCCACGCTGGTAGTCCATTGGTGTGTTTTTTACCCATCATCCTCGCCTTCAGATGCTCTCAATGGGTGGTGGTGTAAAAGGTCGACGTTTGAAAAGGGGTAGCCCGCGCGGCAGGTGGGAGAGGTATGCGGATACGCTGGAAGGGAGTCCCAACAGTTCTGTTTGGGAATGAATTGCTTGACAAGGCGTTCTCAAAAGCTCGTGCTGCAGCCGATAGGGTAGATGATTCAGATCGAACATTTAGAGTTCGAAAGCAAATGAGGCGGATGGTTCAGACTTCCGGCGACACGCTGTATGATGCTTTGATAGAGATGGTTCATCAATGGCCTTCTTTGGACCAGATGCCACTGTTCGACCAGTCGATGATCGAGGCAGCGGTCGGCTGTGACATGTATCGAAAGAACCTCGCCTCTCTGCAATGGGCAGCGGGGCAGATCAGGACAGTGTCCTCTCAGAATGCCAAGAAGATAACCCGAACTGCAAACATCGAGTACATGCATGAATGCAGACGAGAGGCATATGGACGGATATCCAGTATCATCTCTCAGGTTGGAGGGTCTTTGAAATGGTTGAATGAGGCTAGAGAAGTCCTCAAAAGGCTACCTTCTATAGACCAAAACGACCCATGTGTAGTTATTTCTGGTGCTCCGAATGTGGGCAAATCTGCGTTGATCAGGGCCCTCTCCAGCGGTGAGCCAGAAGTCAATTCATATCCCTTCACAACCAAGAGGTTGCATGTTGGACATTTTGATGCCAATCGCCTTCGAATACAATTGGTTGACACTCCGGGCTTGTTGGACCGCCCTATGGAGAGCAGGAATGATATCGAGATGCAGGCTATCGCCGCACTTGAGCATCTTGGTAGTCTGGTATTGTTCTTGTTGGATTTGAGCGAGTCAGGTGGTAATGATGTTGAGGATCAGATGCGTTTGTTGGATGAAGTCAAGGAATTGTTAGGGGAAAACGAAATGCTGGTCTGTATCTCCAAGGGAGATCTTCTGGAACCCTTACCGGATTCATGGAGAGAAGATTCTCTCTCATACACAGATGAGGGCTATCCTATATTCAGCGTCATTGATGGAATCGGGGTTGAAGGCCTTAGGGAATTGATGATGCAACATATCATGACTGTTCAGAAAGGGGACCCAATGAGCCTGCCCGAAGGTTGGCATCGTAGAGATCTTGAAGATTCATCTTTGTGAATTTGGTTTCACTGCCCATACCATCAGTGCTCCACCAACAGCGAACAATGTGTACATTATTCCTGAACCTAGACTAGCATCCCAGGTGTAATCGATTGTGTTGCTTCCCAGGCTTGATTGAATCGATGTTGTGCCGCTGGCGAAGCGGTAACTTCCGGGTTTTGCATCCCATGTGAAAGTGCCTCCTGAGTCAGGCCCACCACCGACAAACGAAAGTTCATCGACATCGCAATTGACATGGCTGGGTAATGACTCACATGAAGCTGGTAATTCATCCTTGACGACGCCTATCCACGCACTATTTTCACTCCACTTCACCGATGTGGAAACATCGAGGATTCCTGCAATACTTGGAATGTCCAAGGTTTGGTGGCTGACTCCTGCATCACAAGCAGCAGGGGGAATGCATGCAGGAACACTGGCTTCTGCGGTTCCTCCGCCATCCAATCCCATGGCGCC
>CAXRJY010000147.1:0-18235 GCA_964230915.1 Candidatus Poseidoniaceae archaeon
AGTCAACCGGTCAGTCTTCCGCAAGAAGTCCACCTGTTCGATTTCTCAAAACCTCAACTTAACGGGTGGAAGTGCCCCTTGCCTTACTCGATCGGAAAATATGATGAAATAAGGCCGCATATCTATACTTCAGCATTATTCAACAATGAGAGAGACCTGCATGTGGGTCTCGATATTGGAGGTCCGGTAAACACCCCCGTTCATTCATGTCTTGATGGTGAAGTGTTCTGGTCTGGGTATCATTCTGAAGATGGAGATTATGGGAATACAGTAATCACGATTCATCAGGTCTCTGACAGGACACTATACATCCTATATGGTCACCTTTCTGCGCAGTCAACCGAGTTGTTCAAGGCTGGAAGAAAAGTTTCGAGAGGAGAGTTGATAGGTTGGTTTGGTGATGAATCTGTGAATGGAGGTTGGCCTCCACATCTTCATATTCAACTCTCTTGGGTTGAGCCAGAGGACGGAAATCTACCAGGGGTGGTGAATAGAAGTGAACGCAAGGAAGCGCTCCTTCTGTATCCTGACCCACAATTTCTCATCGGTAGGAAATACTGAGAATCCTGACCCGCATATTGAAAGCCGGTAGCAAGACCGCGCGAATGGTGAAAGGCATGGAACTAGGGGGAGACTTCTGCATCATCTGTGGTTCGCCTCCGCCATTGCCTCATGAGAGAATGTGCGAGTCTTGCCTACGACAGAGAACCACTCTTGCTGAAATTCCAAGTACTGTTCAACATCAAAGATGTGCTCGTTGTGGTTTGGTTGAGGTTCAAGGCAGATGGATTGAGATTGCTGATGATGACCTGTGGGAAGAGTTGACTCAGAGAGTCTTGAAGGTTCATGAAGATGTTCGAAACTTGAATGTCGTTTTGTCGTCGCAACGAGTTGATGAGCGAAACACCAGACTCCATCTGGAATTGATAGCAGAGATACATGGGATGCAGATGCATGAACAACATGAGATATTGGCTAGAATGTCGAATGGAGTTTGTTTGACCTGTACTAGAAGAGCGGGCAACTATTTCGAAGCGACCGTGCAATTGAGATCCGCAGGAAGAAGACTGGATGAAATTGAATTGACCGAGATGAGAGAAAGTCTGAATTCATTGATAGCAGAGATGCAACCAGACCCGATGTTTTTCATCACCGATGAAGGACCTGTACAGGGAGGCTATGATGTGGTCATGGGCTCAAAGTCACTTGCTAGAACCTGGGGCCGGCGGCTGATGCATAGATGGGGCGGTCAAGTGAAGGAAACGAATTCAGTGGTTGGGCGCAAGGATGGTGCAGATTTGACCAGACTCACTTTGCTTTATCGCCGACCTGCATATGATGTTGGAGATGTCGTGAGGTGGCGGGATTCTTTGTGGCGTATCTCCTCTTGGTCGAATGATGGAGCGGTATTGTCAAAGATTGAATATTCTCAACGAACGGGTCTTTCTTGGAGAGACCTTGAGAAGGCACAGGTACTTTCTAGACAACGCGACCATATCGTGGTTGAATTGTTGAATGTGGATAGTTCAGCCGGAGAGTTCCTAGACCCACTAAACTGGAGGACTAGCACCGTTCGCCTCCCATATGACCATCAAGGAGATGGTAGTGTTCGTCTAGCAGAGGTCGAAGGAGAGTGGGTTGCGCTACCAAGGCTGACCGTGGACAAGGAGGAGGAATGAGATGACAGACTCAACTATTGCTGACCTTGCACAGAAATTGGATACTGAGGAGATGTTGGCCTACCTTCGTTCCTTCGTTGCTGATCTGCGAGGTTCGTTTGAGAGATTGGGTACTGCCGGCCCAGCATGGGTCCCTGGTCTGAAAGCAAATCGTTGGAAAGGGATCCTCTGTTTGGGGATGGGTGGTTCTGCTGCAGGAGGTTCTGCTCTTGCTTCTTTGGCTGCACACGAAGGCGTCTTGCCAGTTAACGTTCATCGAGACCATGGACTTCCATCTTGGTGGGAACCTGAACATCTGATAATCGCTACTTCTTACAGCGGGAATACTGAGGAGACTCTCGATGCCGTAAGAAAAGCAATCAGTGAAGGAGGCACAGTGATCAGCATCTGTTCAGGAGGCGAATTAGCAGGTTTGAGCGAGTTACATGACAACGCTCACCTCGTCCTCGTTCCATCAGGGCAACCACCTCGTTCAGCCTTTGGACATCTATTCGGAACCCAGTTGTCCTTGGCGTGGAGTCTTGGATTGTTTCGCAAACCAAAGTCCAATGATCTGGAGGACATGTTGAATCGATTGCAGACCCATGTTGATGACAGCGATTTCGTTTCAGCACCCAATAATGACATCGCTCTTCTTGCTGCTGCTATGGTCGAGCGTCCCATTGCTATTATCGGTCCAACCGAGATGTCAGCGGTGGTGGATAGATTCACCTCTCAATTGAATGAGAATTCTGCAAGATTCGCTAGGGGGGCAATACTTCCTGAAATGAATCACAACGAGATTATCGCGTGGGGTGGTGTAGGTCCTGATGCTGACCCGCGTTCCCCAGAACAAGCATTGCTGCTACTGACATGGGGGGGTATGCATCACCGCATCGTACAGAGATTCGAGTGGTTCTCAGAGCATCTTTCTACTGAATGGGCATGGAAATTGAATTGTGAAGGTCGAACTTTGCTCGAAGCGATGTTGTACTCTTGTGTCACTATGGACTGGTTGAGTTGTGCCTTGGCTTTGTTGCATGGAAAGAACCCAACTGCGATTGGGCCAATAATCGGTCTCAAGGAATATCTTGCAAGCATCAAACCTGATTGAATCAAATTTCAGCACGGTTCGAATTGTCACTCTTCCTCAGTTTGTTCAGATACATCCTCAAGCATGGAAAGCCTATTTTGAATATCCATCAAGCGCTTGCCCAGCATCCAACTCCATGCAGCAATCAATCCAATCATTACCGTGTATGCCGCAGCCAGATTCACCATGTCTCCCATCATTCACCACCATCCATCTTGTTCTGAAGTTGTGAAATTCGTTGTTCTGACGAGACCATGAACCATTCAATCAACAATAGGCCGGTCAATAGCAGGACGAAAGAAAAAACTCCAATCCACATCGTTGTTGCCATCTCTGGTTCAAGCCCACCTCCGCCTGGACCAACCACTGGTCCTGGATGCCTTCTTTCCCACCAGCGTGTCGCCATATAGGTAAGTGGAACCAGAGCGAAGCCGAATAGGCCAACTGCACTGAAGGTATCACGAGTATCATCTCCGTCGGGTTGTGATCTGCGTGCTACCACTAGATATGCCGAGAGTGCGGTCAGAAGACCAAAGGTATTGATTCTCACATCGGTCCAATCCCATGCCACACCCCATTCAGCCTGCCCCCATATCGGACCACTTGTGACTGCCATCAATCCAAACAACACTCCAGCCTCAGCAGCAGAAACATGCAGCCTCCAGCCCCATTCTGAACGTTTCCAGAACCATGCAAGGCTACCAATGAAGAGTGCAGTGAATGCCAACATAGAGGCCCATGCTGAAGGAACGTGCCAATAGAAGATGCGTTGTGCGGCAGCAGCGTTCATGGTTTCATTATCGACACTCGGTGCCCATGTGAATCCCAGAAGTAGGGTGATTGTCGCCATGATTAGACCGACGAACCATAGAGCCAGCCCTCCTTTGAGTAGACGCGATGACATCTCAGCCCCGATGCTGGGTCGACATTCTCCGTTTCAATCTGTGTGTATGTCATGCACGTCTGATTAGATGAAGGATGAGGAAAACCGAGACTAGTAAACCGAAAGAACCGATGAGCATCGTCCATACTTCTTCATTGGCTCCTTCGACAGCCAGTAATGCCATACCCTCTACTACCAGTAGCCAGGGGAATATCATGAACACAAGCAACATCTGCGCTCCCTGTTTTGGCCTCGGAAGCCATCTATGAACCACCCACAAAGCTAGGTTGACTCTACTGATCATCAAGGTCAACAACAGCCCACAAAGAATCAATTGTGACAAATGAATTGTCGATATCTCTGCAAGTTCTGCAGCAGGTATCATCAACACTGCCATCCAAGTGGATACAAGTCCAAGAATTGCCACATGGATGCTAACTGAATCAGGCGCTTTACCCGCAGTTTGTGCAGCCCACCATGAACCAACTGCATTCCTTTCCAACAGTCTTTGTGCGGGACCGGGAACAAGGCCTACCACAAGTGCGGGTAGTAATACAAGACCAGTCCATAGTCGCCAGCCATCGGCTCCAATCATTCCTTTTGGATCTAATGCCATAGTTGTCAAAATCACCAATATCGCAGCGATTCCACCATTCATTATCGTGGCTTTTGTACGCGCATCTTGGGTATTGATCCACCTTCGGTATGTGGGACCTGGATTGCATGAACGAGCCTTGATGGTGGCCTTGGAAACTGCGTTTGTGACCGGTGTTTCTCCACTTTCGATGGTCTTGCTGCCTTGCCACGATATCTTCCTGTCTGAATGGGAAATCAATTCCTCATCGTGGCTGGCCATGAGAATTCCATGTCCTGCTCCTGCTAGGCTCTTCAGATGGATAACCAATGCCTCTCTTGAGGATTTATCGAGTCCATCATCTGGTTCATCGAGTAATATCAGAATAGGTTCTGAGGAGACCATTGCGGGAACCAGTGATGCAAGAATGCTGACTCTTCGAGACAAGCCCCCTGAAAGAGTAGCAATACGGTCATGAGCCCTGTGCTTGAGATTCCATGAGAATAGCAGGTCCAACAAATCATCTTGTTCAATTTCAAATCCTGTCAATCTACCTGCAGTCTGTAGGTGTTCGAGGATTGTTTCTTCCCCACTGGTAGAATCTTTCTGTAGGCACAGTCCAAATGGGTTCAATCTCTTTCTCGTTCCGCTAGAATCAGCACTCACCTGCAATCCACTGCCGCTTTGATGTTTGACAGAGCCTTCGCGCAGAGATAGCAATCCTGCAGCAGTTTCTATGACGGTTGATTTTCCACATCCATTCTCGCCACTCAGGCCAACGATTTCTCCACTGTTCACCCGCAGGCTGAAATTATCAAGAACAGGGTTCAAACCTCTGTTGACGGTGACTTTCTCTAACGAGAGAAGTACTTTCACCCCGCTCATCGGAATCCTCGAGGAGAAACGTAGAGATGAAACCTCCCTAATCCACACATTGAAAATTCCCATGTATTCTATGCTCCATCACAGGAGTCCTCAAGTCGGAGTCACCCTTGTGAGCCACCAGATGGTCTACTTCATCTCGCCGATTTGGCAATTATTCGGTCTTGGCGATTGGCTGATTCTATCAGCGATGTTGATTGCAGGAGTCATTCCATATGCGATGGCTATCAAGGAAAAGACCAGTCTGGCATTGGCAACAACAGTCTCCATTCTGTTGGTGTATGTTGTCCAGACCTTCACTTGGATACTATGGTGGATTGGATTGGGTTGGAATGATCCTCTGATCGCTTTGGTGGCAATTCCAGACCTGATTTTTCAACCGGGAGAATGGCATCGATTCCTTACAGCCGCTTGGATACACAGCCCTAGAGACATTACACATGTGCTCGGAAATGCATTGATCATAGCGTTGGTAGGAGTTCCATTGGAGCAGAGATTGGGTCGTTCGAGATTCATGTTGGTCTATCTGGTGGGCGCATTCGCTGGAAACATGGCGTGGTGCGTCGCTAATCTTGGCGAATGGTCCTTGGGTCTAGGTGCTTCTGGGGCTGCTTTTGGATTACTGGGAATCTATCTTGCAGCATGGCCAAGAGATGAGATTGAATTTCCTTTGATAATCATAAGACCATGGCCAGTACAATTGATTGCATTGCTATATTTTGGCATTGAAGTTGCCCGTGCATGGGCGGTGCATGGAATGTCTCAACCCTCGCACGTCGCTCACGTTGCTCACCTCTCAGGTTTCTTGGTCTGCTATGCTATTGGCAGACCCATTGCGAGAGGGGGGCCGGTGATGCCGGATGCCAAGGATTCAGGACCAAGTCAGTCCGGTGCGATTGAGGCCGCTAGAAATCATCGCAAAGGAGGCATGGCATCGCTCGAAGAGAATCCGTGGAACAATTCAGATTTTCCTCTGTCAGATAAAGCCGTCAGAACTCTTGAACGATTGCGGCAGGAAGGAGATGAGTTGGAAACCAGAGAAGCATGGTTGGAGCGCCTCTCTGAACAGGCTATGTGTCCACAGTGTGGTGCTTCATTGGTATTGAGTGGTGACTTGGGAAATCATTCTCTTTCTTGCAGTGAGTCTCAGAAGCATCTTTCTTGGCCTTGAATGATTGACGTCCGTAGGACGTCTACGGGGAATGCTCAAAGCAGACCGTCTATTGGAAAATCGGTGAAGAGGAGGTGGGCATGGTGCAAAAGTCTCGGTCAAGGATGATGATTGCAATAGTTCTCATCGTCTTGATGATACCGATTCAATCTCTCGCATACCCTGCTACTCCTGACAACGAAAAGGGGATGCAGTATAACGAACCCATGATACTTGATCACGCCCCTCCATTGCTGTGTGATGATGGTTCTCTATGTATGGTTCCGGACCGAATGTACCCACGAGATGGACGACCAGCATCCGAGGAATGGGGTTGGTGGTTGTCTTACGGTCCAGATGATGACAATAACGGAATGGATGACCGCTTGCAGCGGTTGTTGGATGGTCGTTTTGAATCATTCAGTCCTACTGCAATAATGGGCCCTGATGGGCGCAAGACTGTAGCCATCGTGGTAGATTGGGCCTGGCATCCGGGGAGTATTGAACAAGAGAATCTCTTGCAGGTTTTGTACTCCCATGGTTGGGTCGGTACAGAGGGAGGAGCATGGTGGCAGGTTCTGACATCAATCGATAGTATCACAGTTGACAAAGTACCGGTCAGCGCTTTAGTGGATATCTGGTCGCTGCACGGAGTTGTTGTGGTCGAGCAACAGAATGTGATGGTGCCGACTCTTGATACTGCAACACCAGGAGTATTGGCCAGAGCCGGTGAAGTTTACGCTGATAGTGCACATGAGATGGGTTTCACAGGTAGTGGAGTTGTCATCGCCATCCTAGATACTGGTGTTGATAATGAACACAGGTCTCTCAATGATTTCGATGATCTTGACGATGAGCCGGATCCTTCTCCCACATCTTATGATGACCCAAAATGGGTCGCCGGTTATGATGCGACTTCGAGTACTTCACTTCGCGACGGTAGTGATGACCCGGACGATGCTCAAGGACATGGCTCACATTGCGCTGGAATCGCAGTGGGCACTGGAGACTCCAGTAGAACATACATGGGTGCCGCACCAGGCGCATATCTGGTTGATGTCAAGGTGTTGACTGATCTTGGTGGAACCAATTCTCAGAATTCTGTGAATGGAATTCAATGGGTCATTGATAACAGAGATACCGATTGGGGAAACAATGCCAGCAGCAAAGGAATCGATATCGCATCCATGTCCTTTGGAAGTGTTGGTAATCCCGCAGACCAGAGCGATACCGGAAACAATGGAACTGAAACCAGTGCAGAAAACCGCGCAGTCAACAATGCCACTGCGAATGGCGTTGTGATGGTAGCTGCCATGGGCAATGATGGCAAGCGTAGAGTTCCTTCACCAGCGGCAGCGGATGGTGCAATCACTGTTGCCGCAGTGAATAATCGAGATTCAGTGAACCGAAGTGACGATACCATTGCCTCTTATTCCAATTATGGCCCTCGTGATGATGATGGTGATGACAATGATTGGGACGAACTCAAACCGGATGTGGCTGCTCCAGGTTCCAATATCATGTCTGTGAGCGGGAATACAGAGCAAGGATTCCCTGGGCAATCCAAACCATTGGCTGATAATGAGTATGAGAATCTTGACGGTACCAGTATGGCAACACCATTGGTTTCCGGAGTCATTGCGTTGATGTTGGAGGCTAATCCCACATTGGAGCCACAAGAAGTGAAGGATTTGATCAGGAACAACAGTCAGGTCATGGGTAGTGCAGATGCACCTTCGGTCTCTGAAGTATGGGATGACCACTGGGGTTTTGGGTTGATAGATGCAGCATGTCTTGTCAATGCGGCTAGGGAACTGGACTGTGAGGGCTTGACGCAAGGAGGCGGTGAAGGACCGCCACCTCCGCCCTCAGAGAATGGAACTGGAATGGTCATCAACATTACACAACCAAGCAACGGAAGTTGGATGATAACTGAGAAGATGACCCGAATCAAGGGTACTTGGGATGAAACATTGGATGGTAGAACATTCGAGGAAGTGTTTCTACGAATTACCAGAGATGGCGAAGACCTGATGCCTTGGACAAAGGCAGGTGGCGGTGCAGGAAATTGGTTAATCGATTTCAAACCAGATGCGGAATGGGGCGATGGTGAAGTTGCCTGGATTGAAGTCAAAGCCAAGGATCAGATTGGGGATTGGTCTGAATCAGCATTCACCAATGTGAAAATCGGTGAACACAAGGTCTCATTCACCTCTCCTAGTGGACATGATTCATTGGTTGGAGATACTACTTTTGGAGGAGCATGGGAAGGTATTGAGCCGGCCAAGATTCAGTACCGCGTAGATGCCGGAGATTGGTCCAATGGGGACAGCCTGACAACCATAGAATACGGTTCTGGTAGTTGGAGTTTCGAATGGGACTCGACGAATGTGGAAGATGGTACTCACCGAGTCACTGTCAGGCTCGAGAATGCCAGCGGCTTTCTTTCAGACGAATTACGCCGTACCTTCATGATCGATAATGAGCCCCCCTCTCCAGAATTGAGTATTCTTGGCAGTGTTGATGTCCTTCAACATCGTGTTTCTGTATCCAATGCGCTTACCCTGACGAATCTGATTGTTGAAGCGGACATCATCAATGATGGAGATGCTGCTGCAAAAGATGTCAAGATCAGATTGAACACGGGCAGCGGTACTCAACCAATTGACATCAACATAGCTCATCTTGAACCGGGGGATGTAAAGAAAGTCTCATTCATTTGGAAACCGGTCAATTCTGGAATCCGGAATCTCAGTCTAGAGATTGACCCTTCAGGGGAGTTAGGTGAAAACGATGTTTCAGACAATAGTTTCCCCTTCAGTTTCACGGTTTTGGATAGACCAAATGCAGTGGACCTGACCATGTTGGAAGGCGCTTGCCTATCCTCGCCCACCATCCCTACTCCAATGCGGACTTTCGAGTTGGTTTGTCGAATTGACAATCTCGGTAAACGCGATGCAGTAGATGTGGAACTTTCCCTGATGGTGTTGACGGATTCAGGATGGTCAGCACAATCCAGTGAGAGAGGATTGGTGATTCCAGGTAGTTCAGATTCCATCGGATATCATGTCCATTCATTCGCAATGGTGGCAGATGAAGGTCCATTGATGCGATATCGTATCCAAGTGACTGCAGATGATTACAACATGAGCGACAACGTTCGAGAATTCACAATAGTCATTGATGATGTTGAAGTCGTCGGTGAGGGTTCAGAACTCAATCTCGATGAAGAAACGGACGAAATACCGTTGGGTTACTCAGGACACGCAGACGGTGCTCACCTTCTGACTGAGAGAAATGGTGAATTGCACGTTCGAACAATGACGAGGAAATTGATGATGCCGGGAGATGTCACTCTTGATTCAGGGTATTCTGACAGTTCAGATATCGAGCCAGCAGGAGGTGGAATGTCCTATGTGGTCTGGACCCGTCGTTTCACCAGTGACGATGGATATACCATGACCGAAGTAGCGTTCACTACTATCGATGAGAAGGGTCAATCATCTGCAATACAGAAACTATTGCCACCACTGAAGCATAACGAAGGCGAGTACTGGGGATTGAGATTAGCCACAGATGGTGAGCAAGTAGTGATAGCAGGATTCCATCGAGATATCTCTACAGGAGGAACTTATCAGGATATCACAAGTTTATTTCTCATCTCTAGTGAAACTCCATCCAATCCTGATTCTTGGATATTGACTAGAAATGTTCTCAATTCCATTGACACCGCCAACCATCTATCCGATCCGCCTGCAGTCGCCATAGGCAAGGAGAAGGTGCACATTCTCTATCAGGCCAAGAGAGATGATACAACTGGAATCCAGAGGATGGGCCTTTTCTATGCCCATGGAAGAGTTACTGAATCTGCATGGTCGTTCCAGACCGCAGTTGGAGATGAGGCTAGTAAGCCATCTCTTGTGGTCAAGGATATTGGCGGTGAAGACGTTCTGATAGCAGCATGGAAAGAGGGTTCAGGCCTTGATGCTAAACTGGCTCATATTGTGAACGATGGCTCATGGTCGATCGACGAACCACATAGGTCTCCAGCTGTAGGTCTATCCAACGTGTTATTGATTGATGTTGATGAAGAAGTGCAGATTGTACACGATATGGTTGATGTTTATGGAGATGCAATTTCATATGGTGTCTTCAGCGATTTTTCGATTGGACTCCCCGCTTCGTTGTCTTCTACGTTGATGGATGGGAGCCTTGTGATAGGAGGTCCTTCTCACGATGGTTCACAGATTGTGGTCGTCGACCGTTTCGGAGATTTCAAAATCGTTGTACTTGCTGATACCGACCCTACCAAAGATGCTGTAGAGGAGCCATCATTCTGGGAGAAGATATTGGCCCCATTACCGGGTGATGATGAAATGAAGAAGGACATTGCAGCCGGAATTGGAATTTCCTTGTTGTTTCTGCTGCTGATGGTTGGCCTGATGATCAGGAGAGCAAGGAGCAGACTTGTTTCTCTTCCAATATCCGTAGAAACCTCTAGCAGATCCAAAGAAAAGGAAAATGTTGAGATATTGCTCACAGAATCGGATATGGAAGAGGATGAAGAATTAGAGATTACAATGGAGATGGGGATCGCTCCAGTACCTGAAACGGAAGAGGTATCATTGCAGGAAGATCTCGAAGCGGCTGCTGATGATGTTGATGCCAGTGAGAGGTTGAAGCGTCGAATGCAACGTGTGAAAGAGGCGGAGTATGCAGACAAGGGACTACCGCTACCTCCAGAATTGTCTGGACTGCCACTTCCACCACCGCCAGCAAGCATTGGCAATGAAGCGACTACAGACATTGAATCCGCGCTATCAGCGCAAGCAATTCCGCAGATTGACAGTTTTGACAGCCCGCCACCACCAGGTGCTATGGATGCACCTGTAGTACCGCAATTTGGTTCTCTACCGCCTCCTCCAATTCCCGGAGCCGAAGGTTTACCGATGCTCGACAGACAAGTCAGATGTGAAGAATGTGAGGTCGAATTCACTGTTAGGGATTTAACTAGAAAGCGAGTGAAATGCCCAGTTTGTAATTCAACCATTGTGATTTGAGGTGTTCATCTGAAAGTGATAGTGCTAGCAGCTGGAAGGGGTTCTCGGTTAGGAGGATTGACCGATAGCCGCAGCAAGGTCATGTTACCAGTTGCAGGTAAACCGATAATTGAGTGGCTGCTAAAGGAGATGGTTGATGCAGGTATCAAGCAAGCCACCATTGTCCATGGTTACGCTGGAGCCAGAATCCTCTCCAGTCTGGGCTCGGGTAAGGCATTGGGAATAGATTTGGATTTCATTGAACAGTCATCACCTCATGGAACCCTTGGCGCGGCACTGGATGCGCTGAATAACCTCCCTCTCGATGAAGATGTCCTGATATTGAATGGCGATAATATCGTTTCTTCATCAGCAATCAGGAGGTTGTTGGATGCTGAAGGTCCATGTTTGTTGATTGCAGAACATGAGAATCCGCATGAATTTGGAGTTGTGACCTTGAATGGGAATATGGTAGCAGCGATTCAGGAGAAGCCTTCGATTCATGAATCAATTGGCAGAGTGGTCAGTACTGGTGCTCTTCGATGCCCAGTGATATGGCGTGAGGTATTTGAGTCGACAGTCAAGGTCGGTTTGGTTGGTATCCCAGATGCCATCAGGAATCTTCTTGACGATGAAGTTGAGATTGAAGCGATCAGAACAGATACTTGGGTCGATGTAGACCATCCATGGGATTTGATCGACATGAATGCAACATTGTTGAATGGAATTGAACATCACATCAGTGAAGATGCTGAAGTTCACCCTTCAGCAGTTATCCGCGGTGTTGTTCATATCTCAGAGAATGTGGTCATTCATCCAGGTACGGTCATTGAAGGTCCAGTGCATATTGGACCTGATTGTGAAATTGGCCCCATGGCAGTAATCACAGGTTCAACCACGGTGGGTGCTGGAACAAGGATTGGTCCGTTCAGTCGCATCCGTTCGTCATTCTTGATGGAGGATGTACAGATAGATTCAGGCACGTGGTTACAGAGGTCAGTCATCGGGCCTGCAACTGTTCTAAGGAGTCATGTACATGTCGATGTTGGCGAAACACAGAAAATAGGAGACTCGGGAGAGTTCATCGTGCGAAGACTAGGATTAGTGACCGGTGAAGCCTGTACCATAGGCCATGGAGTGGTTTCAGCACCGGGTACAATTCTTGGCTCACAAGTATTGATCGGGCGAAGAGCGAGAATCTCTGGAGAACATCCCAGCGGTTCAGATATTCAATCAGGAGGAGTCTGAATGTGCGGAATATTTGGAATAACTGGCCAAAGTGAAGGTCTAGTTTCCAACTTGATGGCAGGCTTGAGCAAAGTGGAGTATCGGGGTTATGATTCAGCAGGAATCTGTGTGTCTCGTCCGGAAGGTCTGGACCTCAAGCGCGCTGAAGGAGTTCTAGACAATTTGAAGGAGCTTGTTACCGATATGGAAGAAGGCCATTGTGGAATGGCCCATACTCGATGGGCTACTCATGGACCTCCGACAGAGGCGAATGCTCACCCGCATTGTGACCCACAATTCAGGGTTGCAGTTGTACATAATGGAATAATTGAGAATGAGGTTCAACTACGACAGATTCTGATTGAAGCGACTTCAAATGACTGTTTCAAGTCTGAGACAGACACCGAATTGGTTGCTCATGTTCTGGCTCAGGAAATCGATGCTGAATGCGGAGATGAAATCCCTGATGATGATGAGTTACTGGCTTCTTGGAGACGTTCTCTAGACCGCTTTGTTGGTAGTTTCAGCCTTGCCGCTGTGGTAAAGGGTAGAGAAGATGTGATTCTCGTCGCTCGCTCTTTCTCACCACTTATTCTGGCCTTCAACGATGCTGGGTATCTTGCTAGTGACACTGTCCAGCTGATTGGAATGGTTGAGGATGTGTATTACATCAAAGATGGAGATTGGGGACTGCTCCGAAAGGATGGAATGGAATTGTTCGATTCTGATGGAGAACCTGTTGTTCGTGAATCTACGGCGTTACTGTGGAATGAGGAGGATGCGGAACTTGGAGGTTGGCCTACCTTCATGTTGAAGGAGATAAATGAGCAACCAGGAGTTATTCGCTCATGTTTGCAAGGCAGACTGAGTAGAGATTTCTTACGCGGAGTGAAGATTTCATCCAAACCAGAATTGGTGAGAATCATCGCATGTGGAACCGCATTCCATGCTGGAATGATGACACGGTACTACATCGAAGAGTTGTCAGGGATTCCATGTATTGTTGACCATGCACATGAATTCCGATATGGGACTCCAGCAGGGCCTAAAGCACTGGTTCTGGGAATCAGTCAGTCAGGAGAGACTGCAGATACACTTGCTGGATTGATGGCAGCACAAGAACGAGGATATCCAACCCTTTCTATCGTTAACAGGGAGAGCAGCACGATTGCAAGACAAAGCGATTCAATTCTAGGGATCAGAGCAGGCCATGAGCAATCTGTTGCTTCAACAAAGGCATTCACTGGTCAGGTATTGGGCGGATTGTTGGTTGCTCTTCGTCTGGGCAGATTGAACAACAAGGTTCGTTCTGAGGAATTAGCAGTCATCAATAACGCAGCTCGTCGTTTTCCTAATGCCATGGAAAGGTTGCTCGCTTCATCTCAATTGGAAAAAGGATTGAAGCGAGCAAGAAGATTGTTTCACAATCAGGAACATGCCTTCTTCCTCGGTCGGAATTCTTCCTATCCAATCGCTCTTGAAGATGCTTTGAAATTGAAGGAGATATCATACATTCACGCTGAAGGTTATGCTGGAGGAGAACTGAAGCATGGACCATTGGCCTTGATTGAGGATGGTACCCCCGTGGTGGTGATTTCCTCGGACGGAATAATTCAACAGAAGTTGTTTGGAAATGCCAGAGAGGTTGCCGCTCGTGGAGCCCGCGTGATAATGATCGCTGTTGAAGGAGATGTGGAAGCAAGTGCTCATGCCGATGTAGTCATTACCGTTCCCAAGACCCACCAATTGTTACAGCCAATAATGCACAACGTAGTTTGTCAATTATTAGCATATCATGTGGCCTTGGACAGGGATTGTGACGTCGATAGGCCAAGGAATCTAGCCAAATCAGTGACTGTTGAATGATTCAGTCGCCGAGTTTGAATCTCTGATGTTCAGATTGCCAGTTGAATGTTCTGTATCCCAGAATGTGGTCAGTATGTCGCATCTTTACCACACCAAGTTTTCTGGTTATCTCGTCATCCTTGCGGTCCATAACCAAATGGATGACTCCATCTGAGAGGTAATCTTCAACACCGTAGTCTCCATATTGCTTCTTCAAATCACCAGTCATTTCACAGATGAAGAATGAAGTCAGGTCGAGACGACGAACGGCTTCAAAGAGGCGAAAGATCTCATCTCTTGGATTTTCCATCTTTGTAAGTGTGAAGAACGCGCCAAGACTATCGAAAATCAGGGTCTCAAAACCTATGCTTTGGCGATAGTTTGCAAGTTGCTTGATCAATTGCCCCATCCAATCAACCCTCCCTGACATTCCTTGCTCGTCGAGTTGAACTCTCAGGTCAGCAAGATCGATGATAGCGATACGATTTCGCACTCTTGAATCATCAACATTCATTCCCATTCCTGCCATGTGCGAGCGAAGGCTGTCTTTGCCTTGCTCAAGGGTGACATAGATTCCAGAGGAATCTCCGTGAAGAACATCATTGTAAAGCATGGAGAAAGTGAAACTGGACTTCATAGAACCGCTTGCACCTGCTACCAAGCAGATGTGCCCCTTCGGGATACCACCCTGCATGTTCTCATCCAATCCAATGACATGTGTTGGTATTCTGTCACGACCTTCCATTCAATCACTGTCCCGTCGATATCACTCCACAAGATAAAACCGACCCCATGAGGTCCACGATTGTAAAAGATAGACTTCACTCCACAAGTGCCATGTCTTAGTTCTTGGAGGAGGCGCCATGTCGCATCGAGTATGGCTTGCGTCTGCCTCTGCTAGACGAATGTCCTGTCTAGGTGAAAGGTTCCCTGGCCTTGTAGTCGAACAACGCCCTCTGGATGGTCACGAGGAATCTCGACAAAGCACCATCTCAGTCAGTGAACAAGTAATGGAAATATGCCGTTCCAAGGCGGATGAAGCAATTTCTCGCTGGCCTGAAGATGGCCGTGATTTACTTGCTTTGGTTTCAGATACGTTGGTTGCTGACCCCGATTCTGTAAATCTTGCACTTGGTCAACCTGAGGATGAAATGTCTGCCCTTGCGATGTTGTCAAGGCTTTCCGGCAGAATCCACGCAGTATGGTCAGCATCGGCTCTTATCGTCTCAGAGGATTCCAATCTCATGTGCGATATTGGTAGAAATGAGGAATTGTTGGTCAAGCCAGGTTTTCGCGCCTGGATGTGGGTCGAGCGAGCACTGGTTGAGATTGAGGAATTAGGTGCCCATGCTTTGGATGATTTGATTCACAGCGGTTCGTGGAAGGGAAAAGCTGGAGGGTATGACATGGCAGGAGCGATGCGCGAGTATTCGCATCTAATCGAAGGTGAAGAGATCGTGGTTCTTGGTTTTGCAGAAGCAGCAATGTCCGCTATTCAGGAGATCATCGGCTCTAGGCCAAGAGAATGATTGTTGATATCAATGGTTATTCCAATTCCGGGCATCAATAGTATCCGTTCTTCCTCATCTAGAGAGAAGGCAGGGAGTTTCATGGAGTCAGCCAGTTCTCTAAGCAACCTGCGGCATGCATTCTGATGTGCATCCATGTGAATCAAGTTTCGAAGGTCCACAACCAATACATCTCCTTCATCTAGACGCTGCTGCATTCCTTCGAGTGGCAATCTGTGCTTGTCATCTGGGACTACATATCTCAATCCACGTTTCACTTCAGTAGGTTCCAATTTCTTGCTCGAAGATAGAGCCAAGTCATGGAATTTGTCGCCATCTGGAGTAATGGGTCCTTTCCAGAGCCGATTCTCGTTGACGAGAGGTTTTTCCTTCGTTTGAATCGGATTATCCAAGATCGGTTCAGGTCGAGCAGGGGGATCTACAGGCGCCTTTTGCTTCTTGCCAGTCTTGTCAGGACCGTCTGGGTCTGGAAGTCCAAAGAATTGCCAGAGATTTGCCATTCAATCCAACCTCTGCTCAGAAGTCCAAGTCATCGAGCAGACCGGCGAGTGGGTCATTCACGTTTGATTGCGTCGGTTGTGCAGGGGTTTGAGGAGCAGGTTGTGTGGCTGTCATGTTCTGGGCGAGCCACTGTTCTCCGTAGTGTTCCCATTGTTCCATGGTCCATCCTGCTGGAAGTCCACCTGCAGGTATGGGAGGGACATTGGAAACCGGTTGTGGTGCTGCAACAGGTTCAGCAACAACTGCTTGTGGCGTTGTCGCCGCCAAAGCAGATTCTTGACCAAATGCTGTTGGGTCGTAAGCAGTGGTTTGGTCATGTGTATGCACTGCTTCTTGTAATGGTGCTGCAGTTGTAGCGACTGGGCTTGGCGGGTCAATGGGTGGAGGTGCTGATTGTAACAGGCCTCCTGAAGCAGGAGGCAAAGTCCAGTCCACATCAGGCATATCGTCTCCATCTCCCCTTCTCAACATGACAACCACGACTAATAATAGAACCACAATGACAAGAATCGATAGTACTCCTGTCGTCCCTCCATCTTCACCTAGGAATCCAGAAAACAGTCCCTCTTCGGGTTCTGGCTCAACCAAGACCTCGATGAAGATAGGATCTCTGTCTCCATCATCATCGATCACAGTCAGAGTGATGGTGAAAGTGCCAATTCTGTCAAAATCAGCATCGAAATACATTCCTGAATGGTCGATATCATTGGAAAGGTCACCATCTCCATTTCCGTCCAACCCACTGTGATCCCAGTTATATTGCAATGTAGCCATATCAGAATCTGAGTCTGTACTGTTCTCAGCGGTGAAGGAAAGGCTATCTCCAATAGTTACAACAATGCTGGCAGGCATACTACCGTTTGCGATTCCAATACTTGCTCTTGGTTTCTTGTTGCGCACATCGATGGTTGTTGAGCGCATAGCAGATGCGCCATCATCATCAATCACTGATACTGCAATGTTGTAGAGTCCGGTTTGATTCCAAGCCATTGCCAATTTTGCACCTTCATAATCACAATCGTCAGCAGTAGTTCCATTTCCATCGCTGTTGATGTTAGTATCGAGGTCCCAGCACCAGAGCCATGATTCCATGTCACTGGGCGAATCGGAGCCAGTGGCATTTATCCACACCATTTGATCCTCATGAACTGGAGCCATCTGTGGAAGCATGTCTAGAGTTGGAGCGACATTCTCGACCATGAATTGAATCTCTATTCGTTCACTGGTCTCACTGTCGTCATCCCATGCCTCAACCCATACCTTGTGCAGTCCACTCGATTGCCAGGATTTTGTGACATTGGATTCGTAACCATCTGTTGTCACCGTATCATTTTCATCGACTTCAGCGTCCAACCACCAGTTGAAAACTAGAGATAGCATATCATTTGTGGAATCATCAGCCATGCCGTTGATTGTGATTTCCTCATTCTCCAATACGTCGTAAATCCCATCGAGGGTGGTCAATTCTCCACTTTCGTTGAAGACTTTCACCGATGTGATTGATGGTGCTCTATTGAGCACATTGATCAGAACTTCTCCTTGTGTGGTTTCATTATCATCATCTGTAGCGGTTGCAGTAACGAAGACATTGCCTTCTGTGCTTGGAGTGAATGTGCAGGTATGTGCTGCTGCGCCTTCTTCGCAGATGATATTCTCTGGCCAGGAGATAGAGACATCTGCTTGTGGAGTGATGGTATCGATATCTCCGTGGTCCGTGGCATCGACAGTCACTTTCTCTCCAACGATTAGCGATTCAGGAGCGGTAACAGTGAGCCAAGGTGCACGATTGACCACAGTTATGTTGATGATTCCATGGGCCCTGTCGGTCTCAGCATCGATGACGAAAACATCCAC